>JAANWY010000348.1 GCA_018263655.1 Anaerolineales bacterium
AAAAATGGGGTCGCTGGGGGGCGGCCGCCCCCCAGCGACCCCATTTTTCCGCATTTCGCAACTGCGAGGGCAGTAGCCGGGCAGTAGCCGGGCAGTGGCCTGAGTAGTTACGGTAAACTGTGAACAGTAAATCGTAGCCGGTGATACTGAGTACGGTTCACTGACTCCGGAGGAGGTTATTCATATATGGAAGAGCTGATGGATCGTCTACAGAATCTGGGAGAGCAAGTTCACCTTTTCAGGGGGCGTCTTTGACGTCACGGGCAAGGCGCGAGAGGTTGCCAAGCTAGAGAAAGAATCCATCGCCTCTGACTTCTGGGACGAACCCGAGATCGCGCAAAAGAAGATGCAGCGGCTCTCGGACCTGAAAGAAGAGGTCGCGGTCTGGGACGAGCTAGAAGCGCGGGTTACCGATCTGACGGATTTGCTGGAGCTCGCTGAGGCGGCCGACGATCAGGCGATCGCTGACGAGATTGCCGGCGAAGTCGATGAAATCAAGCTCCAGTTGGATCGATTAGAGTACCGACTGTTGTTGTCCGGCGAATACGACGATCACGACGCGATTCTAGCCGTCCACGCCGGTGCCGGCGGGACTGAGTCCCAGGATTGGACACAGATGCTGCTCCGTATGTACCTGCGCTGGGCGCAGAGCCACGACTACCACACCGAGGTAATGGATCAGACTGAGGGTGAGGAGGCCGGCATCAAGAGCGTAACAGTCGAGGTTGGGGGCCGGCATGCCTACGGCTACCTCAAGGCTGAGCGCGGCGTGCACCGCCTGGTGCGTATTTCGCCCTTCGATGCCTCGAGCCGCCGGCACACCTCCTTTGCGCTGGTCGAGGTCATGCCCCTCATCGATGACGACATCGAAATTGAGATCGATCCCAACGACTTGCGCATCGACACTTACCGCGCCAGCGGGGCCGGCGGCCAACACGTCAACAAGACGAGCAGCGCCGTCCGAATCGTCCACGAACCGACGGACATCGTGGTACAGTGCCAAAACGAGCGCTCTCAATCGCAAAACCGCGAGATGGCGATGCGAATTCTGCGCTCTCGGCTGCTGGAGTTGGAGATCGAGAAGCGTGAGAAGGAACAGGCGCGCTTGAAGGGTGAGCACGTGGATGCCGGCTGGGGCAATCAGATTCGATCCTACGTGTTGCACCCCTATCACATGGTCAAGGATCACCGCACTAGCCACGAAACGGGCAAGACCCAGGCGGTGTTGGACGGCGATATTGATGCCTTTATCATGGCATACTTGAAATCCCAGGTTGGCGTGCCGGCCTAGACATGCGGATTTGAGACTGCGTCGGTGGAGGCTCCATCGGCGCAGTTTTTGTTTCTTGAGTCGAGATTCAACTGATGTTTCCCCATAGCTTGAATGAGGTTTACCCCAAAAGTTGTACTGGGTTGACCTGTGTTTATTGTGATAACTCTCGGTCGTCCGAGAGGTTGCCTCAGAGCTTGTTACCATAGACGATTCACAGCGGACTAGGATGCCATACGTTACCGCATCTGTACGACCAACGTTCGTCGTCGGACTGTGGGCAGTGTGGGCAACTCCCGCTGTTTCGAGTTGTCCACACTGTCCACAGTCGAGGTGAGCTTATCTTGCATGACCTTCCGAGCGCACGCGATCGATGTAGGTCAACGGAGATACATAGTTCAGGCTCGAGTGCCGACGTTGTGTGTTGTAGTAGTCCATCTGGGTTGCCACCACTGTCCGCAATTCAGATAGGTTCGCCGCATCAAGCAACAACGAATGATTCTCCGTTTTGAAGCGACCAATAAAGGATTCCATGGCCGGGTTGTCCTTAGCCCCGTTGAGAGTATAGGACAGGCGAACGCCGTCTTGCAACAGCAATTGGCCCGTCCAGGCGTAGCTGGTGTAGACCGAGTCTTGATCATGATGAACAATCATCCCCCGGTGTGGAATCTCCTGCGCCTCGAACGTCGCCTTGGCCCGTTCCCAGGCCGTCAAAGCCAACGAGGTATCGGCGCGTCGTGCCACGGCCCAGCCATAGGCCAGCTTGCAGGTGTGCCCCACGATGGGCATCAAGTACGCTTTGCGGGTGCCATCGGCGTACCTCAACGCGGTAAAGTCGGTGTATGCTATATCAAACAATCCGATCTCTGCCTGTTGGGCCACCAGGTTGGCCTCCGCGCCGGCCGCCACAATGGCCTGGCGCACCGAACTTGGTTGCGGCGGACGCGTACTGCGCAACAACGAGAGGTCCCACAGCTTAAGCAGACGTTGCACGACCTTATGATTGATGAGCTGATCATACGTCTCCCGCAGTTCGCGCGTGATGCGCGGGATGCCATAGGCCGGGTGATCCTGCGCGATCTCTTCCAGCATTGGCCGCAGATGGGCGTATTTCTCCTGGTACGACACCTTCTCGTTTTGGTGATAGTACCACGTCGATTTGGGCAACTCCACCGCCGCCAGGGCCGGCGCCAGACCGTGTTCTTCCCACACGTCCGCCACCAACGCCCCCTTCTCCGCGGTTGTCATGTCGTCTGGCCTAAGAAGTTTTTTAAAAGGGCAATTTCGATCTCTTTCTGGCCCAGCAAGCGCTCAAGGTTGGCAATGCGCTTCTCGTACTCGGCTACGGTCCCATCTTTGGCAAACAGTTCCGGCCCTTTTTCCAGAACAGTCTGCTTCCAGTTACTGATGGAGTTCGGGTGGACCCCGTACGCTTTGGCGACTTGGCCGGCTGTCTTATCGCCGGTTAGGACTTCCAAGACCACCTGGAACTTGAGCTTCGGTGAGTATCGTTTAGGCACTTTGTTATCCTCCTCTTTTTTGGCTTTAGATCGTAGTCTACCTGCCCTGAGGAGGTCAAGTTTTCACAATACTTTTGAGTCCAACTTTTTGGGTAGATATCCGAATGTCAAGTTGTGTCACTTGTGAAACGTACAGGCCTCGAACAAGTTCGAGCGTCCAGGAGGCTGAAACTTGTTTCAGGCACTGATGTTTCCCCATAGCTTGAATGTCAAGTTGTGTCACTTGTGAAACGTACAGGCCTCGAACAAGTTCGAGCGTCCAGGAGGCTGAAACTTGTTTCAGGTACTGAGTGTTCGGCCTTACATTTACTTGACATTGGACTTATGGGGAAACTCCAGGAGATTCAAGTCTTGACAGTCGGTCCTGAATAAGGTATATTTCCTCATGAGCGATGCAGCATTCGTCCCATGATCAACTATCTTGTCTACCGGCTTCTTGGCTTGCTTGCGCCACGCGTTCCGCCTCGCTTGGGCTACTGGCTGTTCGCGCGTATTGGTGATCTGTTTCACAGGTTGGACAGCGGTGGCCGGCGCGTTGTGCGTGACAATCTGCGGCACGTTATGGGATCCAACGTGGTGCCCGACGCCCTGGACGAGAAGGTGCGGGCTACGTTCCACGCCCAGGCGTACAATTACTTTGACTTCTTTCGCCTGCCGACCATGTCCGCCGCAGAGATCGAGACCCGCGTGACCGTCAAGGGCTGGAAGCACTTGGAGGCCGCGATGGATTACGGAAAAGGCGTGGTCGTCGTGGCGCCCCATTTTGGCAATGTGGATGTTCTCATGCGCATCCTCGAGTTGCGTGGGATCAAAGCTACGTTAGTTGTGGAACATCTCGAGCCAGAGCGACTGTTCCAGTACGTGGTCAATATCCGAGCTCAACCTGGGGTGACGATTATTCCGGTAGGCGCTTCGCTGAAGCCGGTTTTTCGTGCACTGCGCGCCGGGGAGGTTGTTCTACTCGCGCTCGATCGCGACGTGACGAACAGCGGTATCGGTATCGAGTTCTTCGGTGCGCCGGCCCGGTTGCCCGCTGGGTACGCGAAGCTGGCCCGCCGCACAGGCTCACCTGTTGTTCCCGCTTTTGGTCTCCGGTTTCCTGACCACAAGTTACGGGCGCGAATTGAAGCGCCCATAGACGTTTCGCTGACCAAGGACCGGCTGAGTGATGTGCGCTCCATCATCCGGCAGGTGCTGGATGTCGCCGAAAAATACATCGCCAAACACCCCGAGCAGTGGGTCATGTTCCATCCGATCTGGCCATCGAGCGTTTGAGATCTACGTTCACGCGGTTCTCCATAGGGGGCTTGATGAAAATTGCTCAGGTATCGCCGTACGACTATCCCTACGCTGGTGGCGTGCAAGAGCACATTCGGCATTTGAGTGAACACTTCCAAGCGATGGGGCACCAGGTACAGATTCTGGCCGCTTCGTCAGCCACGGGAGATGAGCTTCAGTCCAACATCGTCAAGGTCAGTGAGGCGATTGTACCCGTACCCTTCAGTGGCTCCGTGGTGCGGATCAGCATCTCACCTCGGGTGTACTGGCGGGTCAAGCGCATCCTGGAAGAGGGCGAGTTTGACATCATCCATCTCCATGAGCCAATCGTTCCGCTCTTGCCCTTGGTCGTGCTGCGGCATGCCAAGACGGTGACTGTGGGCACGTTTCACGCTTATCGAGACTCTCACGCCGCGTACGACTGGGGCAAGCCGGCGATCCAGCCGTTCATCGACCGTCTCGACGGTAAGATCGTTGTCTCAACCGCAGCGCGTTCGACCGTGGCTCGCTATTTCCCCGGCGAGTACGTCATCGTACCCAACGGCGTCGAGTATGGGCGTTTTGCCGACGATGACCTCGCGCCCATCGCCGAGTTTGGCGACAGCCGGCCCAACATCCTGTTCGTCGGCCGGCTTGAGAAGCGGAAAGGCTTCAAGTATCTGCTGGAGGCATTTCGCTTCATCAAGGCCGCAGTGCCTGATGCACGCTTGCTCGTTGTGGGTAAATACGACAAGGAGGATGTGGAACCGTTCGAATGGTACGTCAAACACCACGCACTGGAAGGCGTGCATTTCGTTGGATATGCGACCAGCGACGAACTCCCGCGCTACTATCAAACTGCCGATGTCTGTTGTGTGCCTTCGACCGGCTTTGAAAGTTTCGGCATCGTGTTGCTTGAAGCCATGGCTGCCGGCACGCCGGTCGTCGCGTCCAACATCCCGGGCTATCGGGAGGTGCTCACCGATGGTAAGGAAGGGCGCTCGGTCCCGCCTGGTGATGTTGACGAGCTGGCCTCAGCCACGATTGCACTATTGAATGATCCGGAACGTCGGCGGCAAATGGGGTGCGCGGGCCGGCGGACGGCTCGGGACTATCGGTGGGAGGTAATCGCTAGCCGTGTTTATGAGTGCTATGAGATGCTGCTGGCCGAGCGCCAGCGCCGGCTGCGTGAAGGTGAGGCTATCGAGCGGCGATGGCGGGAGCTGGCCGGCAAAGTCTCGAGTTGGCTGGATCCAGGATAGGGGAGTAGACAACGTGATTAGCGAGTGGGCTCGGGAAATGACACGTGGGCTGCTAACGGACATCGCCACCGCTGTGGCCCGGACAGGGCTGACGCCGAACATACTGACGGTGCTCGGTTTCGTCTTGAGCCTCTTTGGCGGGTGGTTGCTATCGCGCGGTGCCTTCGCTGCTGGCGGGGTCTTGGTGCTGGTGGCGGGGGCTCTTGATGCCCTGGATGGCAGCGTGGCTCGAGTGATGGGCCAGGCCAGTGCCTTTGGCGCTTTCTTTGATTCAACGCTCGATCGACTCTCTGAAGCTGTTCTGTATCTTGGCTTGCTGCTTTTCTTTGCCGGCCAACCAGGCAGCCGAGAGGAGATTGCGATAACATATCTCGCCATTGTCGGGTCCCTCATGGTGAGCTACGCGCGCGCTCGGGCCGAAGGACTGGGGATCGAGTGTAAGGTCGGTTTATTCACTCGCTTTGAACGCGTGGTCGTATTAGCGTTGGGTCTGCTGCTGACGCAGGTTCGCGTTGCGTTGTGGATTCTCGTGGTTGGCAGCTTCCTGACCGCCTTTCACCGCATGTGGCACGTCTCGCAGCAAGCTGCGGAGTGAGAGAAACATGGAATGTTTAGAGTCTGTTTTCGCGTCGAAAAAGCCTGCCTGTGCGCCGTGCCTGTCTGCGTGCGGGCACGCACAGGCAGGCGCAGACAGGTCGATTCCGCGTACCCGTCATCCCTTCGGCTCAGCTCAGGACAGGTCTGAACGGAGCGGCGCCCAACTATCAACGACAGCCATGTCCTTCGTGACATCCAACTTGACAAAACGTTCATAAAGCAGACAAGCGGAGTGAAGAATCTCCGCGAAACCTTACAGTGGAGGACACCGTTGGTCTTGGATTGGTATCTTCTCAATATTTCGGGGAAATGTAGGTCGAAATGGTATTTCGACCCGACGATTTACCAAATCGTCCTACATGTCCCCCCATATATTGAGAAGACACTATGCAACGCTCATTGTGAAGGTTGAAGATGGTGTTGGACTGATTCAGTTCGATGCAATCTCTGCCTGCTGTTCGCCTCTGACGACCAGGCGGAGGGTATGCAGGCTTTCATAGAGAAGCGCAAACCGGACTTCAAAGGGCAGTAGAACAGCAATCTTCAGTTGGATATCCCTGTCCAGGGAGGAGTGCGAAACTGTGTTATCGTTGCGAACGACGGGTGTGTTATTGTTGGGCGTCATCGGTCTCTTGTTGATACCAGTACTCGGTCTGCCGGCCGAAATCCCGCACCAACCAGCTTTCTCACAAACCTACGGTGCGCCGGCGAAGGCTCAGTCTAAGCTCGTATCGCCGGCTACCGGCACTGCGACAGTCACCTTGACGGCCACGGCCACGGCTACCGCGCCGGCGACCGCAACCGCCACACAGACGGCGACGCAGACACCAACACCTACGGCTACGGTACCTGCAGGTAGCGGCCGGATTGCCGGCGAAGTGGCCGTGCAGGGGCGGGTGGGAGCCGAAGGTGTGCAAATCGAGGTCGACGGCACGCCGGTTGCCACGACTGATCACACGGGCGCCTTCGAAACATCAGAGGTGGATTCAGGGATGCACGTGGTCCGGGCTGTCCTGGACGGCTATCTGCCGAGCGAGAAGGCTGATGTGGCAGTGGTGGCCGATCAGACGACTCTCCTGCCGGCGGTCGAACTGCGTGGCGGTGACGTCGACGGGGACAACAAGGTTGGGTTGCTGGACCTCGTCATCGTCGCCAGCCACTACCTTACGAGTCCCCCTGGCGATCCGCGTGCGGATATCAATCAGGATGGTGAGGTGAACCTTTTCGATCTGGTGCTCGTGGCCGGCAACTACGACCAAGTCGGCCCCCTTCCCTGGCCGTAGGTAAGCGTTCAGCCACCCTTGCGAAGGTTGTGAACAGCCTTGGCAAGAGAACGATTTTCGACAGGCGGAGGACCCTTCAGCCCGAACGCGATTGGCGAACCTTCGCAGGGGTTCCCGTCAGGAATGGCTACACATGTATTTGGGCATGTATTTGGGAACGAAAGACGGCGTTGTCAGCCTGCGTTGGGAGCCGGCTGGCTGGCGGCAGGTTGGAACCTCGCTGGCCGGCCATGACGTCTGGGTTGTCGCCAGCCGGCCGAGCGATCCAGAGACACTGTATGCCGGCGTCTACGGGGACAACTTGTACCGCAGCACGGATGCCGGCCAATCGTGGCACCCCATGGGCCAGGGTGATGCACTCCGTGATGCACTCCGATATGTGCGGGCCCTCGCCCTCTCACCGCACCACACCGATACTCTCTACGTCGGCACGGAGCCGGCCAATATCTACAAGAGCACCGATGCCGGCGATACCTGGAACGATCTCGGCATTCGTGAGCTGCCTGGCTCTGGTGAATGGTCTCTGCCGTATTCGCCTCGGGCCGGCGCTGTGCGTACCATCTCCCTCCATCGGTCGGAACCAGGCCTGATGTACGCCGGTGTCGAGCAGGGCGGCGTCTTGAAATCGACGGATGCCGGCGCAACCTGGACAATTACTCACAGCGGCGTCCACCCGGATGTCCACACGTTGGCCGTGCACCCCGGCGATCCCGGGGTGCTGTTCGCTGCCACTGGCGGTGGTGTCTACCGCTCTGACGACGGGGCTCGAACCTGGGACCGTTTGATCGATGGATACACGCGGGGCGTCGCGATTCACCCCATTATGCCCGAGATCATGTTTGCCGGGCCGGCCCGACGGGTCGGGTATGAGGGGCGTGTTCTGGCCAGTGAGGATGGGGGAGAGACTTGGACCCTGGCCGCGCGCGGTCTCGAGATACCGATGCTCAACATGGCCGAGTCCTTCGTCATGCACCCAGACTTCCCCAATGACGTGTTTCTCATCACATCCCAGGGGCAACTGCTCCGCAGCCGCGTCGATCGCATACGTTGGCGATCCGTCGTGGCCGGCCTCCCGTTCGTTCACGGCGCGAACATTTCAGAATAGATTGATATGCAACGTTTTCGACGACTAGTCGTTGGTGGAGCAACTGCCGCATTGGGCGCCGCCGGCCTCTTCTCCTGGCTCGCCGGCCAACAACTGACCAAACGCCCTGAGCCTGACGACTACGCCAATCCGGGGCAGTTCGATCTACCGTTTGAGCAGGTCTCATTCCAAAGCCGAGACGACAACGTGACATTGCGCGGTTGGTTCATCCCGGCCGAAGATGCTCGTGGCACAATTATCTTCTGTCCGGGCCATACTGGCAGCATGCACTCAGATCTCTTCTACGCGCCGTGGTTTCACGAGGCCGGCTACGACCTGTTGGTGTTCGACTGGCGGGGACGCGGCCGAAGCAACAGCCCCGTGGTTTCCTTCGGCATCCTGGAGCGGCGCGACCTGCTGGGCGCTATCGATTTTCTAAAGGAGCGCGGCATCGAGCAGGTCGGCCTGATGGGCTTCTCCATGGGGGGCGCCGTCGCTATGACCACGTCAGCCCTCTCCGATGCGGTCGTGGCCGTCGTCGCGGATGGGGCATTCGCGCGGGTGGTGGACTCTGTCGCCAATGGGATAGTTCAGCAGCGTGGGGTGCCGCCGGTGATCGCGAATGTCCTGAGCCGGCCCATCGTCTGGGCGACCAGCCTGCAATTGGGCGTGGACGTCACCCTCATCGATCCCATCCGCTGGGCGGCGTTCTTCCACGCTCCGCTGCTCATGATCCACGGCCAACGCGATCCGTACGTGCCGCCGGATGCTGTCTATCGGCTCTATCACAAAGCGCGGGAGCCTAAAGAGCTGTGGATGGTGCCAGAAGCCGGCCATCGGGAGGTCTATCGATTGCGACCAGAAGAGTACAGAGAGAGGGTGTTGGGATTCTTCGGGGAATGGCTCAGGGCTAAGGATTAAGCCCATTTTGCCGTTGAATTGCCCGAGATTTCGGCTTCAATTGGAAAAGTTATTTGGTTCTCGACCCTTAGCTAGTGATCAGCAGGCAGTCCCTGTTCGCCATCTGTAAGTAGAGGAAAGGGGGAGCAGGTGGTGTCTGATTGCGAATGACGCACCCTTGCTCCCCACTGTTCTGTGCAGTGATCTGTTCAGTTGCGGGGGGAGTGTGGCTAGCCGGCCGGCTCCAACACCGGCTCGGCGGTTTTCGCCATTTCGACCTCAGCTTCTGTCTCTTCAACCTCGATGGAATCTTCGATCTCGGGTTCCTCGGCCTCTGCTGGCGCCTCCGTTTCTAAATCTTCCGCTTCGGCCTCAGCACTCTCAGCTTCTAGTTCGGCGATAGAATCCTCTGACTCTGCGGCTTCCTCTGCCTCTTCTTCTACGATGTCTAGAAGGTGCAACCCCATCCGCTGACCATCTGGATCGAGGTGAATCACGCGCGCCGCGACCTCGTCCTCTGTAGACACGATCTGATCGGGTTGCCCCTCGAAAGTACCCATCTCGGAACTGTGGATAAGGCCTTCGACGCCCGGCTCAACCTCAACGAACGCGCCGAAGTCCACCACGTTCACGACCCTGCCTTGAATGGCGTCACCGATGAAGTAGCGTTGCTCGATGCCCTCCCACGGGTTGGGTTGCAGACGTTTCAGGCTCAGGGAGATCCGGTTGCGTTCCGGATCCAGATCTAGGACGTAGGCGTCGACCTCGTCCCCGACCTCCATAACTTCGCTGGGGTGATTAACCTGACCCCAGCTCAGCTCAGAGATGTGAGCCAGGCCGGTGGCGCCATCGATCTTGATGAAGGCGCCGAAGTCGGCCATACCAACGACTTTGCCATGGCGGACCTCACCTGATTCGAGTTCCTCGATGAGATCGGCGCGTTTCTCTTCTTCCCACTCTTTCTGCGCCTTGCGGTTGGAGAGAACCAGCCGGCGTCGGTTCTGATCCACCTCAATCACCTTGAGGGGCAAGGTCTTCTCCACGTACTCGGCCAGCCGCCGCTGGCGGTCGCCGCCGCGGGCGTAGAAATTCTCGATATGGGAAGCTGGAACGAACCCCTGCAGCCGGCCGAAGAAGACCAGTAGGCCACCCTTGTTATAGCCGGAGACTTCGCATTCCACGATGTCGCCATTGTCAAGCAACACCTCGCTGCGGTTCCAATCTTCTTGCTGCAAAGCCAAGTTGATGGATGCGACAAGTTCTTCGTCATGCCCCATTGGGTTCATAATGAACGCCTGAATCCGCTGTCCGGGTTCCAGGCCGGTGAGCTCCTCCTCAGACAGACGTTCTAGGTCCTTCTCTGGGACGATGGCGTCGCGCTTCGCTCCAACATCGACGATGATTTGTCTAGACTCGATCCTCAGGATGATGCCTTCGCGGATTTCACCTCGTTCGGGAGCTGAGAAGTTGTGGCCATTGTTTATGTACTCCCACATGGGGTGATCGTTATCTGGTTCTTGACTGACACCTGGTGGTAGTATTGACAACTAGATAGTCCTCCTTTCGAATTTGTTTGTTGGGTTGTGAAGGATTCCGAGAAACAAAAAACCGCCGCAGGCGTGATCCGGCGGCGGATTCCAGATACAAATAGAAGCGCGTACACAGCAACGCTTATTGTCGCTAAGTCAGACTCATGTTGTCGTTACTGGCTCACACCGCCCGTTGGCAAAACACTCGTTCTTCACAACACGCCAGTAACTATAGCACAATGTGCCGAAATTCCCAAATAGAAGGTTGAAGGGCTGGGCGCCCAGACGTCCACAATCTGCCGAATCTGATCTACGCTCAGCCAACATACTGCCCGACTGCCAAGGGACTCCCCCTTGTCGCAACCGTGAAACGCTCTCTGCCGATTATGCTTAATTCGTTGACCAGCATCCTGAGTAAGCTGTAGCGAAGCGAAAGCTGTATCGAAGGGTGCGGGTTTGCCTCGAGGCGTTGCTTGAGCCGCACCCTTCGATACGATCTCCACTTCGTTTCGACCTACTCAGGATGCTAACCGACAATTAAGCATAATCGGTGCTCTCTGGATTTTTCAGTCCAGCACTTGACAAAGCCGGCATTTTCGGGTATAATTTTGACTGACTAATTAGTCAGTCAAAAACTAACGAGTAGGTCGTTGAAGGAACCAGCATGTCACCTCGTACACCCGAACAATCGGAACAAATCCGCGAGGAGCGCCAGGCGCAGATTGTCGAAGCCGCCTTGAAGCTCTTCGCTGAGAAAGGGTTGCACGATACCAAGGTCTCTGAGATTGCGGCGCAAGCCGGCGTCAGTCAGGGCACAGTCTACTGGTACTTCGACTCGAAAGAAGAACTGTTCGAAGCGGCCTTCATCAACCAATTCGAGTCCTACGTGCAACCGTTTTTTGAGATTTTCACAGATGAAGAGCGACCTGCTGCGGACAAGCTCATGGATATCGCCGCGGCGTCGATTGACCTGTTTGCCGACAAGACAGAACTGACCTTCATCATGCTTCAGATCATGGCGACCCGGGAAATGGCCGACATTCTCACCCACGATATCGAGGAATATTACACACAGTTCGGGGTCGTCCTGCCACCACTTTTTGAAGAAATTGGCGATCCAGATCCGACCGCCACAACATCGATGTTCATAGCGATGTTGGATGGCTTGATGCTACAGTGTCTTCTAGGTCCAGACTGGTTCGACCGAGACCAGGTCTTGGCTCAAATCAAGGTTAAGTTCAATCTGTAAGGAGGGAGGAACATGACAATCGTTGTTCTAGCCATCGTTCTAGCCATCATCGGCGTGTTGACCGGCTGGTTAGCCCCTATGGTCGTCAAGCGCCAGCGCCCCTGGCGCCCCTATGGCATGGGGGGCGACATCATCGTCAGCCTGCTCATAATGCTCGTGTTCGGCCTCATCGAGTTGCAGTGGATCATGCCCCTGTTCAATTTCCCGAACTGGTTCGATATCGCCGCTGCCATCGGTGATCCGTTTGTGCTGGCGCTGATCGTACTGTGGCTGATGCGCAAGATCAAGCCGGAAATGCCGGCCTAGCGCTGAGAGCGTATCTGAGAACCCTTGCGAAAGTTGTACATCGCCTTCCGCGCGACCTAGATTCCGTCAAGCGATGGCACTTCTGGCCTGAAAGCCGGCATCGAACCTTCGCGAGGGTAACCGCAAGGAGATATGCTTTATGCCGACTAAAACCGCAAAACGGCAGCCGCCAACCGACCTGAGCCGGCTCTTCTACCGCGCTCCAATCTTGCTGTACCGCATCGGATTGGGCTGGGTTCTGGGGGAGCGTTTCTTGCTGTTGCACCACACGGGGCGCAAGAGCGGCCTGCCGCGCGAGACGGTGCTGGAGGTCGTGCGCCATGACGAGGAAACCGACACCTACATCGTCGCCTCGGGTTTCGGCGAGAAATCCGACTGGTTCAAGAACATCCAGCACAATCCGCAGGTGGAGATCGAGGTGGGACGCCGGCATCTGCAGGTCACGGCTGAGCGGCTCACGCCAGAGGAGGCCGAGCAAGAGCTGTTGGACTACGCTGGCCGGCACCCCAGAGCGCTGCGCACGCTAGCTGGCTATTTCGGCTACGACTACTCGGGCACGGGAGACGACATCCACGCCCTAGCGCAAGAGCTCCCAATGATCGCGTTTCGGCCCAGGCAGCCGGCCGAAGTTAGCGATCATACACCACAGCAGCGCGATCTGGACAAACGGAAGCAGATCCGCGCCGAGCTTGAAGCGACGCGCATCGCCTTTCACCAACTGCTCGACCGCCTGTCCGACGCTGATTGGAGCCGGCAGAGCGCCAATCCGGCCTGGACCAACGGCGAGTTGATGTACCACATGGCCTTCAGTTTGGAGCGACTGCCGCCGGAAATAGACTGGATCCACAAAGGCCGGCCATTTCCGGAACTGCCGGCCGTCCTCTTCAATCCGTTCAACGTGGTCGTCACGCGCATCGGCGCACGCCTGGCAACGCCGGAATCCGTCACTCGCAAGTACGATGCCGGCCACGCCGCCACCTTGGCAGCACTCAACCGGCTAGAGGGGGATGACTGGCACAAAGGAGCCACCTTCCCAACTGTGGATCAGTGGCTCGGCGGCTACCGCACCATCGAGTGGATGCTGCACTATTTCTCGATCCACTTCGCGGAACACGCCGCCCAGATTACGAGAGCGATGGCGCGATGAATTGGCGCAAGACCCTCTCAGTCCTACGCAAAGAATGGTGGCACATCGTCCGCGACCGCCGGACGGCGTTGCTGGTGACCCTATCGCCGGTGGTGTTCCTCATCGTGCTGGCCTACAGCTTCTCTATCGAGATCAAGCAGGTGTCACTGGCCGTGATGGACCAGGACAAGACACCGCTCTCGCGACAATACCTGGCCAGGCTGACAGACTCGGGCGATCTGGTGACCTGCTGCGCCGCTTCAAACTACGCAGAGATCGAGCGCTGGCTCGTGGACGGACGGGTCAAGGGTGCCGTCATCATCCCACCGAATTTCATGAATCAGGTCGAAGCCGGCCAATCTGCCAGCGCCCAAGTCATCGTCGACGGCACAGACCCGAACACAGCCGGCCACGCCATCACCCACATCGTCTCACGAACCGAGAATTTCTCAGCCGACGTGCTACGGACGTCGCTAGAAAGACGCGGCTATCCGGTTCTCAGTCAGATGATGCCCATCGACCTGCGGCTGCGCACCTGGTACAATCCGAGCTTGAAATACATCATTGGGATGGTGCCGGCGCTGATCGGCGTCGTCTTAGGTATGCCGGCCATCTCCGCGTCGCTGGCCATTACGCGGGAGAAGGAGTGGGGCACGCTGGAAGGCCTGATCGCCACGCCCATCGGCCGGCTGGAGCTGTTGGTTGGCAAGCTGATCCCGTACATCATCAGCGGCATGATCAGCGTGGTGTTGTGCGCCGCCGTGGCCGTGTTTTGGTTCAGCGTCCCGTTCAGGGGCAGTTTCCTGACCTATCTGGTACTCTCGGCCGATTTTCTACTGGCGACTCTGAGCATCGGTCTGCTGATCTCGATCCTGGTCAACAGCCAACAGGCGGCCATGATCGTTGCGTTATTGGCTTTTCTGTTTCCCGGCTTCTTTCTGTCGGGAATCCTCATCCCGCTGTCGGCTATGGGCGTCATGCAAATGGAAGCCTACATGGTGCCCACGACGCACTACGTTCTCATCAACCGCGGCATTTTCCTGAAAGGCGTCGGGCTAGATGCCCTGTGGCCGTGGGCGGTGGCGCTCTTGGGTATTGGTGTTGTGATGCTCATACTGTCGGTGCTGCTGTTTAAAAAGCGGCTCGACTAGCTAGTAAACAGTAAACAGTGGACAGTAAGTAGATCATTCATGGTCACTGAACGTTGAGCCAGATAAGACTGTTTACTGCACACTGAATTCACATGTTCACCCGAATCTGGAACCTAGTCCTAAAAGAACTGACGCAGCTCATGCGCGATCGGCTGCTGGCGCCCTTCATCATCCTCGGGCCAACGCTGGAGCTGATCATGGTCGCGTATTCGACGTCGGCCGGCATCGCCCACCTGCCCACGGCCGTGATCGATCTGGACCATTCACAACAAAGCCGGGCGCTGGTGGTAGGGTTGCGAAACACAGAGACTTTCGACCTGCGACACTACCCGTCGACCGTGGACGCACTGGCGCCGCTCGTGGATCGAGGGTCGGTGAGCGTGGGCGTCATCATCCCGCATGGCTTCGCAGCGGACCTCGCTAACACGACGTCGGGGCCGCCACAGGTGCAGGTGATCGTCGACGGTTCGGAGCCGGCGGCGGCTCAGGAGGCCATCGGCGCAGCACAAGGTGTCGTGGCTACTTTCGGACAGCGCGTTAGCGTCGCGCCGGCAGCCTTCAGCCAGGGGGTGCACCCCATCGACGCCCGTGTGCGTGTGCGGTTCAACGAGGAGTTGAAGGAATCCAACTACACCATCCCGTCCGAGGCAGGCTTCATGCTGTCGGCCATTGCCATGATGGTGGCGTCGCTGGGGATCGCCCGCGAGCGCGAACTCGGGACGCTGGAGCAGCTCATGGTGACGCCGCTGCGCCCCATCGAGATGATCATCGGCAAGGTGGTGCCGGCCATCATCTTGAGCTATATCGTGTTTCTCCTGATGCTGGCGATCTCCCTGTTGGGCTTCGGGGTACCGATGCGCGGCTCGTGGCCGCTGTTGCTGACGCTGGCAGCCTTCTACCTCTTCGTGGAACTGGGTTGGGGCATCATGGCTTCGGCCATCTCCGCGAACCAGTTGCAGGCGTTGCTCCTGGTTTTCGTGTTCGTCATGATCGAGGTGGTCTTCTCGGGCTACGCTTTTCCAGTGGAGAACATGCCCCAAGTGCTACAACTTGTCGCCAACCTGTTTCCCATCAAACATTGGCTGATCGTTTTCCGGAGCATCCTGCTGAAGGGCGCCGGCCCCTCCGCCTACTGGCAGGAGCTGGTGGCGCTGGCGGTGCTGGGGACGGGGATTATGAGCATGACGGTGTTGTTGTTGCGGCGACAGCGGGTTGCGTGAACGCAAAACGTGGTGCGTGGTGCGTGGTGCGTGGTGCGTAAAACGTAGTTTCCTTCATCCCGAGCGCCTTACGTTTCACGTTTTGCGTCCAGTTTTGCTGAGGTGTGAGATTTCGCTGATGGAATCGTCAGATAATCGAGTTATCGTCACCGATAGCCTGACCAAATCGTTCGACGACACGGTCGCCGTCGACGAGCTCAACCTGGCCGTGGAGCGAGGCGAGATCTTCGGCCTGGTGGGGCCGGACGGCGCCGGCAAGACCACCACGATCCGCATACTGGCAGCCATCATGTGGCCCAGCCGAGGTCAAGCTACCGTTCTCGGTTACGACACGGTGACGGAAGCCGAGGCCATCAAGACCGACATCGGTTATATGGCCCAGCGCTTCAACCTGTACCGCGACTTGACAGTGTGGGAGAATCTCAACTTTTTCGCCGACGTGTTCGAGGTCACAGGCGATGAACGTCGCGAGCGGATCAGCCGGCTTCTGGAATTCGCGCGCCTCACCCGGTTCAAGGACCGGCGCGCCCATCACCTGTCGGGCGGGATGCAGAAGAAGTTAGCACTGGCATGCACCTTGGTTCACGAGCCACAGCTCCTCCTCTTGGATGAGCCGACCACCGGCGTCGACCCGGTATCGCGGCGCGAGTTCTGGGAGATTCTGACTGACCTGCACCTGCAGGGTATCACCATTTTCGTGAGCACCCCCTACATGGACGAGGCCGAACGCTGCTCGCGGGTCGGGCTACTGCACCACGGGCGCCTCATCATCTGCGATGCACCGGAACGTGTCCGCCAAGGGCTGGAGGGTGAGCTCTTGGGCGTGCGCGCATCGAACTTGAAGCGAGCGCGCGAAATCGCGTCGCAGCTCGAAGGTGTCCTCGAAGTCCAGACGTACGGTGACCGCCTGCATGTGTTTGTGGATGATGCCAGCCGGCGCGAGCCTGAAATTGTCGACCACTTGACGGGAGCCGGTATTGCCGTCCATGGTATTCGCCAGATGCGGCCACGGATGGAGGAGGCGTTCATCTCGTTGATTCGGAGAGAGCAAGTAAGCAGTGATCAGTAAACAGTGAATAGTCAAGAGGATTACTCAGTCATCGCCGAAGACCTAACAAAACGCTTTGATGGCTTCACCGCCGTCGACCACGTCAGCTTCCGCGTGCCACGGGGCGAGATCTTCGGTTTCCTGGGGCCAAACGGCGCCGGCAAGACTACGACGATCCGCATACTGCTTGGCTTGCTCCAGCCCACCGAGGGTCACGCCAGTGTGCTGGACTTCGATGTGGCGACGCAAGCGTATCAAATCCAGCAGCGCATCGGCTACATGTCGCAGCGTTTCAGCTTGTACGGCGACCTGACCGTTGTCGAGAATCTGAACTTCTACGGGCGCACGTACGGCGTGACGGGCCAACGACTCCGTGAGCGACGCGCGTACGCGCTGGATATGACGGGCCTCGGTGAGCAGCAGAACGAGCTAACCCGCGAGTTGGCCGGCGGTTTCCGCCAGCGGCTGGCCCTGGCTTGCGCCATCCTGCACGAGCCGGAGGTGCTGTTTCTAGACGAGCCCACAGCCGGCGTCGATCCCATCTCCCGTCGTGCTTTCTGGGACCTCCTATACGCGTTAGCCGCAGAGGGCCGCACTCTCTTCGTGACCACCCACTACATGGACGAAGCCGAGAATTGCCGGCGCTTAGCCTTCATCCACGAGGGTCGCATTATCCTGCAAGGTACGCCGGTCGAGATCAAGGATCGCATGGCAGAACAAGTGTTGGAGATCGATTGTGATCGGCCAGGCATGGCGCTGGTTGCATTGCGTGACGCGACGGAGGCCGATCAGTTGGCCCTCAACGAAGTGGCGCTGTACGGCGCCTTCATCCACGCCGTCGCCGATGATGTCGCAGCCATGCGGCCTCAGATTCGGGAAATCCTGGACGAGGCCGGCGTTGCCGTCCGGGCCATGGGCGTCATCCCTCCGTCGTTGGAAGATGTGTTTATTGCCAGTGTTGAGGAGCATGGAGCAGCAATACGCAACAGACATAGTCACAACAGCCAAGTTCTGAATAGGGATGAGTCTGACCAAAAAATGTCGTAGTAACGGCTTCAGCCGTTTCCAGCGCCTGAAAGCCTGCACTGAGCGATGTCGAAGTGTCGCTACTACGGACCAACAGTTTTTGGGCCACCCCGATTGGAATTCAGTGGTCAAGGAGTAACCAATGAATAGCCGCAATCTCATCATGTTTGGTATTGTCCTTCTGATGGTTATCACAGGCGGTGCATGCGAGTCACAAGCCCAGGGCACCGGGGGAGGAACATCGCTTGAAGCCTCCGGCATAATCGAGGCGCGTCAGGTGAGTATTGCACCCGAGATCGGTAGCCGGGTTGTCGAAGTCTTGGTCGACGAAGGCCAACGTGTTACCCTCGATCAACTTTTGGTCCGGCTGGATGACGCATCGCTCGTTGCCCAGCGCGACGAGGCGCGCGCTGCACGACAGGCCACCCAAGCGGAGCTGGATCGGCTGCGAGCCGGCCCAACTGCGTATCAGATCCAGGCAGCCGAGGCGCAACTGGCGCAGGCGGAAGCCAACCTGCGCACGGCGAAAGCCAACCGCGATGCCTTGACACGCGGAACTCGCCCGGAGATCGTAACCGCCACCCGGGAACAGCTCGACCGGGCCCGGACCAGATACTACGACACGCAAGCTGTGCACACCCTCGATCAGATTGAGGGTGTGCTGTCGGCGCTCATAACCGCCGAAGGCAACCTGAGGGTGACTCGCCTCCGGCGCGACCGCCTGGCCAGCGAAAGCCGGCACCCGGCCTTCGCCGTCGCCGCAGCCGAGGCAGCCGTCGAAGATGCTCAGGCGGCCGTGGACGCAACCGGAGAGGCCTATGACGCCGTCGCGGACGAGTCGCGACCCCTTTACGCGCAAATCAACAAGTTGCACCTGTGTTGGGAGTTGGCTGAAGCTAACCTGAATCAGGCGCGAGTCCGGCGCGATACCCTGGCGGACGATGAGCGCACAAGCCCCGACGCGCTGGATGCCGCCGAGGCCACCGTTGAGGACGCGCAGGATCTGGTCGATGCGATCGGCGCCGCGTACGACGCTCTGGCCTCCGGGACTTCGACCTCGGAGCTACGTGCAGTCTGGGCCGAGGTTCGTCGGGGGCAGGTCCAACTGGATGCATCTGGGTCTCCCCTATCGACACTGGCTGGTGCCCCGCACGAGGTCTCCGCTGTCGTCGCGTCAAGAGCTCTCAGCGTTCGAGCCGGCCCAGGGATCGACTATCAGCGCGTAGGAGCTGTTGGTCAGGGAACTGAAGTTGTGCTCAACAGACGAAATGAACCCGAAACCTGGGTCCGAGGGCGAATACCCGAGGAAGACATGACGGGTTGGCTCTCGGCCGCGAACCTGGATATCGATGGCGATGTCACGACGCTGCCCGTGGGCGACGCTAGCTTCAGCGATGCTCTGGCCGGCTTCGAGACGAGTCCCACTGCGGACACGACACTTTCGGTCGAAGCTCTGCTGAATCAAGTGGATGCCGCGGCTGCCGCGCGGGACATGGCGGAGGCTAAGTTGTTGGAACTCAAGAGTGGCGCGCGCCCGGAAGAGATCAGCGCGGCTGAGGCCAAAGTGGCACAGGCTCAGGCTAGATTGGATGCCTTGCAAGTTCAGCTTGACAAGATGACCTTGTACGCTCCGGTGAATGGCGTGGTGGTGAACCGATCCATCCAACCTGGTGAAATTGCCTCATCAGGCGCCACGTTGCTGCGGCTGGCTGATTTGGATCAGGTGAAGCTTACGGTTTACGTACCCGAAACCCAGATTGGAAAAGTGCAGCTCGGACAGGCGGCCCGGGTCTCGGTGGACTCTTTCCCCGACCGTACCTTCCAGGGGGAGGTCACGTTCATTGCCCAGGAAGCTGAGTTTACGCCGGAGAACGTGCAGACGGAGGAGCAACGCGCCAACCTCGTCTTCGCCGTGCGGGTGTCGTTGGACAACCCGGGCCACTTGCTGAAGCCCGGCATGCCGGCGGATGCCACGCTGATCGCAGACTAACACCGCCGTGGCTCAGTCGGGAGACCGGCCACAGCAGCGAGCACGCGGTGCCTGAGTGATCACACTTTGAGATTGTATCGGATGGAAGTATAATTCTGAGCGTGAGCGCGTGTTCTGTTGTGATTGGTTGCAAGAAGGTAACTGCTCAGGCTATCGCCCTCGCAGTTGAGAAATCCGGAAAAATGGGGGCGGCGGCCGCCGCCCCCATTTTTCCGCATACTCCTTGTGTAGGCACAAAGTGCCTGAGTAGCTTGACAATGTCACATACGCCCCACGTTGGGCGAAGGTCTCCCTCTTTGTTGGGCGAAGGTCTCCTGACCGAGCCCATTTCGCCTCGGCCAGGAGGCCTTCGGCGATCAAAGAGCCACTGTTATGTTAATGTGACATCGTCAAGGTAGTCACGCAAGAAGGGCAATTGTATGGCAAAGAGTAGAGACGGGCAATCAAACGCCGGCCGGCTGAGACAGCTTATGGGCAGCATCCCACTCGCCTGGCGTTTGTTCCTGGACGATCGGGTATCGGCGGCCGTGAAGGCCATTCCGCTGGTGGGATTTGTGTACCTCCTCTGGCCGATTGATCTGCTCCCTGATCTGGTTCCGGTCCTCGGACAGCTCGACGATATCGCCGTGTTGTTGCTCGCTTTCAACTGGTTCATTCAAGCGTGTCCCTCGGAGGTGGTCGAGGAGATCCGTGGCGGTGATGACGCTGATGCCATCTCGGCACGATACACCATCATCGACGAGGGTGAGAGGCCGAAATCCTAACTTACATCACCTACATCAACCGCCGAGACCGTCTTTTTGTGTGACTACTTTGACAATGTCGCATTGTCGCATTCCGCTGCTGTGGCCGGTCTCCTGACCGTGCCACCCGCCGTGGCGCGGTCAGGAGACCGGCCACAGCGGTGTTAGTGTAGAGCATTTGTTTGTGGGTCTACGCGGATTCGAGGGGTAGGTCAAGTGCCACCACACTCCACAAGAAC
>JAANWY010000349.1 GCA_018263655.1 Anaerolineales bacterium
ATTTGTTCCTCCGTGGTCATTATTCCCTCCCGGTAACATTATCATTTGAGAGAATCATACCACTTCAGTAACATTTTACGTGAATGAATGCGGGTGATTGCTATTTTGTGAGCTTTGCGCTATACTTTTGCGGGTGGCTTGGCAGCTTAGTGGCAAGGGTAACCGTGAGGTAGGCATGGCAGAGGATTGGGCCATTGCTTGCAGGGGGTTAGGCTTTGGAAGAAGAGAGACGTGAGCCAACCGATGAGAAGGAACGCAGAATAGGAGACATCTTGTATCCCTTGGCTTTAGCCAGTCAAGTGGGGTTTGCCATTGCTGGCCCGGTCCTCGTAGGGCTTTTGGCCGGCTGGTGGTTGGACGGTCGATTGGATACCGGTTGGCCGATTATGACTGCACTTCTCACCCTGGCCGGCATGGTCATCGGGCCTATTGTGGCTTATCGTTGGGTTATGGCGGCCATGGAGCAGTGGCGAAAGGATAGAGAGAAGGAGGATTCGTGATGGCAGAGGTCGCTGAGGAGAGAGGCGGAGGCATGTTCCAGAGCAGGACCCGTAAACTTGGGTGCCTAGGCATCGGTCTCGTTGTCTTAGCTTTGGTCGTGGTTGGTTTCATGGCGCCGGCTAATTTGTTGCACATCAGCCTGGCCGCTGAGACGCTTCACGTCTTTGGGCTGGGGATTCCCAACACCCTCCTCGCCACCTGGCTAACCATGCTCATTCTCATCACCATCTCCTTCTTCGCTACCCGGGACATGGAGATGGTTCCCTCCGGCCTGCAGAATGCTGTCGAAGCCGTCGTGGAATTATTCTACGACTTCGTTGAGAGTGTGGCGGGTGATAGAACTCGTTCGCTTTTCCCGCTGGTAGCTACTTTCTTTTTCTTCATTATCCTCTCCAATTGGATGGGTCTGATGCCCGGGTTCAACACCATCGGCGTCTGGGAGGAGCACCATGGAGAAGCGGTTTTCGTTCCCCTTCTTCGCTCCGCCAGCACTGACCTGAATTTCACGATTGCCCTGTCCATCGTCTCCGTGGCGGCTGCCCAGTATTTCGGTCTCAAATCGCTAGGGCTTCCCTACTTGGGAAAGTTCTTCAGGTACGGGGGGGGCACCCCTGCGGAGAAGGCTGTCAGCCCCTTCGTGGGCATCTTGGAGCTGCTCAGTGAGCTCATCAAGATCCTCTCTTTCTCCTTCCGGCTCTTCGGTAACATGTTCGCCGGCGAGGTTCTGCTCATCGTCATGGGGTTTCTGGGAGCCTTTATCCTGCCCGTGCCTTTTATGCTTCTGGAGATTTTCGTTGGCTTCGTTCAAGCTCTTATCTTCGCTATGTTGAGCCTGGTCTTCTTTATGATGGCTACCGTTCACCATGGTGGGGACGAAGGACACTAACATACATAAACACAACACTACAAGGAGAGTGACAAATGCCGGAAAACGTTGAGAGCGCTAGATTGATCGCATCGGCCCTGGCCATTGGCATTGGAGCCATAGGGCCGGCCCTGGCCATTGGCATGTTGGCTGGCAAAGCCATGGAGGCCATCGGGCGCAATCCCGAGGCCAGTGGTGATATCCTGCCCAACATGATTCTAGCCATCGCTTTCGCCGAGGCCATCGCCATCTATGCTTTGGTGGTCGCCCTGGCTATCAAGTTCGTCGCGTGAAAGGAGTTGACCTTTGGAAGGATTAGGCATCCAGCCCTGGAACCTGGTTGGTCAGATCGTCAACTTCCTCATCCTGTTCGCTGTCCTGTACTTCCTACTTTGGGATCGGATCTTGGACATGCTGAAAGAACGGCGGCAGAGGATCGCGAAAAGTATGGAGGATGCCGAGGAAGCTCGCCGGCAGGCCGAGCAAGCGGAGAAGGAGCGAGAGAGGATTGTTGCTGAGGCTCGTGAGGAGGCAAAGGGGATCGTCTCCCGGGCAGAGCAGCAGACTGAGGAGATCAGGGAAGAGAGGCTGGCCGAGGCTCGTGAGGAAATCCACCGCATGCGTGAACGGGCGGAAGAGGAGGTCGAACGGGAACGGCGTCAGACTCTCTCCGATCTCCAGGATCAGATCGCGACTCTTTCCATCAGAGCGGCTGAAAGGGTCATCCGGCAGGAGTTGGACGAGAAGGGACATCGCCGGTTGATCCAAGAGTTCCTATCGAAGGAACTCGAGAACGGGTCGCGATGAGGATGGGGACATAATGCGAGGCGAGGAGAGCAAGGCTCGGGCTGCGCGAATCACAAGCGCTGTGCAGTTGACGGAGGAAGAACGATCGCGGTTGGAGCAGTCGCTGGGAAGACGTTTCGGCGACGACCTTCAGTTTGAGTATCGGGTCGATGATTCCATCCTGGGCGGCGTAATTGTTCGCGTGGGGGATCGAGTGATCGATGGCAGTGTGGCCAGCAAACTCGCAGCGTTGCGAGAGCGACTCAAACAAGGGGGGTGAACGTCACAAATGTAATCATTGAAAACAGCCGCGGAAGAAGTCGCCGCGGTAGTTTTTGGTCTCATTACATTCGATTCTTCCCTGTTGGAAAGGGGGTACAAGAGAAAGCAACATGCGTGAACTTAGTGGATTAGAACAGAATATGCTGTGGGGCGTGATCGCTGTGGCCTTCATCAGCTTGGTCTATGCCTACTGGCTGTGGCGGGACACGGTTCGCCGCGACAAAGGCACCCCAAAGATGCAGGAGATTTGGGAAGCAATTAAGACGGGAGCTAACGTATACTTGGGTCAGCAGCTGAGGACCATCCTGCCGGTCCTGATCGTGCTCACTGTAGCTCTCTTCTTGAGCGTGTACGTTGTTAGACCGACGGAAGAAGCGGAACGGCTCTATGGCGAGAACGCTCAAATAGTAATCGCCATCGGCCGCTCGATCGCCTTCATCCTCGGCGCATCTTTCTCCACGCTCGTCGGACAACTTGGCATGCGGGTGGCCATTGAGGGGAATATCCGCGTGTCTGCCGAAGCAGTGAAGGATAACTATAATGGTGCCTTGACTGTCGCCTACCGGGCCGGCACCTTTACCGGGATGCTGACCGATGGTCTGGGTCTGTTAGGCGGTACAATCATCTTCATGATTTTCGGCAAAGCTGCCCCCGATGCCCTGCTGGGGTTCGGCTTCGGCGGCACACTGGTGGCGCTGTTTATGCGTATCGGCGGCGGGATCTATACCAAGGCGGCTGATGTCGGTGCTGACCTGGTGGGCAAGGTGGAACAAGACCTGCCCGAAGACGATCCGCGCAACGCCGCTGTTATTGCCGATCTGGTGGGCGATAACGTAGGCGACTGTGCCGGGATGGCCGCCGATATCTTCGAGTCTTATGAGGTTACCATTGTCTCCACACTGATTCTGGGCATTGTTCTGTTCCATCAGACTGGCGACACGTATTGGATCGTCTATCCGCTGATCGTGCGAGCAATCGGCGTCATCTCCTCGATCTTGGGCACGTTTACCGTGCCTATCTGGGAGAACGCTCCTGGCTTCCTGCAGGCTCACGACGCCGAAGAGGCGATGTTCCGTTCCTATGAGGTGTCCAGCATCAACACTGTGTTCTGGGCTTTCGTATTGGTTCTGGTGTACAGCGGTGAATGGAAGCTGGCGCTGCTGAATGGCATCGGCGTGGCGCTAGCCGTGGCCTTCAATCCTCTCACTTCTTACTTCACTTCGTACAAGCGGAAGCCAGTGTTGGAGATCGTGGATGGTACCAGGACCGGTCCGGCGACGACTGTCCTGTCGGGACTGGCAGTCGGCCTGGAGTCGTCTGTGTGGAGCCTCTTCGTGATCGTCATCGCCCTGGCGTCCAGTTTCCTGATTTACAGCGGCGAGCCAGCTATCTATGGCCTTTACGGTGTAGCAATGATTGGCATCGGCATGTTATCGCACACTGGCAACAACGTGGCGATGGACTCGTACGGGCCGATCTCAGATAACGCCAACGGCATTGGCGAGATGGCCGGGCTGGGGGAGGGGCCATGGAAGATTCTTGCCGAACTGGACGCGGTGGGCAACACCACTAAAGCCATCACCAAACAGATCGCCATCGCCTCGGCAATCATCGCCGCCACTAGTCTCTTCTTCTCCTTCGTCACGGATGTTGCCATCGTGCAGCAACGAGTCGGCGTGGAGAACGTGATCGAAGGTATCCGCGTCTCTGCTCTCACCGGTACCATAGGCTTCTTGCTGGGTGGAGCTCTACCTTACCTCTTTACCGCCTTTTCGCTAAGAGCCGTGTCCCGGGGTGCGACGCTGGTCGTGCAGGAAGTGCGGCGTCAGTTCCGTGTCCCCGGGGTATTGGAGGGTAAGGTGACCCCCGAGTACGACAGGGTTGTGACCATCGCCACCGCCGCTGCGCAGAAGGAGCTGGTCAGCCTGGTCATCTTGTCGGTAGCTACCCCAATCCTCGTCGGGTTGATCTTCAAGGTCGAGGCGTTAGGGGCTTTTCTGGCCGGCGTCATCCTCTCGGGACAGCTGCTAGCTGTGTTTATGGCCATTGCTGGCGGGGCGATGGACAACGCCAAGAAGTACATCGAGGACGGGAACCTGGGAGGCAAAGGGTCTGAACCCCACAAGGCCAGCGTCGTTGGCGACACCGTGGGAGATCCGCTCAAGGACACAGCCGGGCCTGCTCTCAACCCAATGATTAAGGTTGTCAACCTTATCAGCCTCCTCGCAGCGCCCGTCATCGTTCGGGCGGAGGGAGAGACTTTGCCCATAGTCGTCGCTATCGTCGTCTTGGCAGCGCTGTCGATCTGGGCTTTTGCTCGAAGCAAGGGGGACATCGCTATACCGGCGACAGAAAGGCCGGCCGAAGCGCAGGCCTAGCTCAACAGTCCCCGTCATAGAGTTCGGCTCTTTGGGATTTCGCGTGGCGCTCGGCGTGGACGACGCCCCCGGATGTGGTAGACAATGCTTACGCGCCAGGCCAAATACGGGGACACCATCGTCCCCTTTGAGCAAGATAACCACGCGAAATCCTAGAGACCCTAGAGTTCGTATCGTGGGGGGAGTGCGCGGGTGACGGTGAATGAGCAGAGTGGGAACGAGCAAGCAGCGGTTCGGTTATGCATCTGCAAGACTAGTCTGTGGGGATTCACGCATTACGCGATACGCAGTACGCAACACGAAGTTTCGGATGGTCACTCTAGTCTCGACTCAAGAAACTCATTTGTAGGAGGAGTACTCATCGAATGTTTCCCATCTTGACGCTTATCACGTTCCTCCCACTGGTGGGGATGCTCGTCATCTTGTTCTTGGATGATGACGAGGTGATCAAGCGCTTCGCTCTGACGTTGAGCGTCGTGCCGCTGATCCTGTCGGCCTATCTTTGGATTGCCTATGGTAGAACGGGTGGTGGCATCCAATTCGAGGAGATGGTCACCTGGATCCCCTCGGTCGGGATCAACTACCATATGGGCGTGGACGGTTTCAGTGTCCCCCTCATCTTCCTGACGACGCTGCTGACGGTTATTTCACTCGGGTACTCCTATCTGGTCATCGATGAACGGGTCAAGGAGTACTTCGCGCTGTTCCTGTTGCTGGAAACAGGGATGCTGGGCGTCTTCGTTAGCCTCGATCTCTTCCTGTTCTACGTGTTTTGGGAGATCGGCCTGGTGCCGATGTACTTCCTCATCGGTGTCTGGGGTGGGCCACGCCGGCAGTACGCAGCGATCAAGTTCTTCTTGTACACATTGACCGGCAGTGTGTTCATGTTGCTGGCCATCATCGGCGTAGCGATCAATACGGGGACGTTTGATATCCTTGAGGTGGCCGCCCTCGGTCCGTTTGCCGGCAACGCACTGCTGCAGAGTTTGGCCTTCATCGGCTTTTTCCTCGGCTTTGCGATCAAGGTCCCCATGTGGCCCTTCCATACCTGGCTGCCGGATGCGCACGTTGAGGCCCCGACGGCCGGCTCCGTTATCCTGGCCGGCGTGCTCCTAAAGCTGGGAACCTATGGCTTCATCCGCATCCTGATGCCTTTCTTCCCGGATACATTCCAGACGTTCGCTGTCCCGATCGCCTTCCTGGCGTTCACCAGCATCGTCTATGGTGCCTTGGTGGCTATGGCGCAGTGGGATTTCAAGAAGATGATTGCATACTCCTCCGTCAACCACATGGGGTACGTGATGCTGGGGCTCGCGGCCGCGATGGCGACCTCGAACGCCGATCTGAGTGCCCGCGTTACAGGCGTGAACGGTGCCGTCTTGCAGATGTTCAACCATGGCATCATCACAGGAGCCTTGTTCTTACTCGTCGGCCTGATCTACGATGAACGGACGCACGAGCGAGATTTCCGCGCATTCGGCGGCATGTGGTCAACGACGCCCGTGTACGGAACGTTCCTGATGGTGGCTAGCTTCGCCAGCCTTGGCCTCCCAGGCTTGGCTGGCTTCGTCAGCGAATTCATGATCTTCCGGGGGGCTTTGGCTTCCGGTGACGGCAATTTCCTTATGGCACTCTTCACGATTTTATCGGTCTTGGGCATCGTTGTCACTGCGGCTCTCTTCCTCTGGAAGGTGATTCAGTTGATTCTCCTTGGCCCGGAGAATGACCGCTGGAAGGAAGCCAAGGCCCAGGGCAAGCTGACGGATCTGAGCACGGCCGAGGTCTTGACCTTGGCGCCGTTGGTCTTCTTCATGTTTTTGGTCGGCGTCTACCCAGGGCCGGTACTGGACGTGATCAACACAGCAACGACGAGTTTGCTGACCGCAATCGGCATTGGATGATTTGATTTCGGATTGGGGATTGCGGAATTGGTCTTTAACCAGCGCCTGAGTCTGCCATCTGGGATCCACAATCAAAACGGAGGACTGCATTGAGTGTAGCGACTACACTTAGACTCTTCTCGCCAGAGATCATACTGACGCTGTTTGGACTCATCGTCCTCGGCTACGACTTGGCCGTCCGTCGGCGGGAACGGTGGCAAGCTGCGTTGGCGTTGGTTGGTTTGGGGCTGGCGCTGTTGGCGTCGTTCTGGGCCGCCGGCGAATCGACAAGCTTGTTCTTCGGGATGTTCATCGTCGATCCCTTCACGACGTTCTTCCGCGTCGTCTCTCTGCTTACCGGTGGCTTGGTGGTGCTAGGGTCAGTCGACTATCTGCGGCAGCGGACGATCTTCCGGGGTGAGTTCTACAGCCTGTTCTTGTTCACGATCCTGTCGATGACGCTGATGGCCGGCGCCAGCGACTTGATCATGGTGATCGTGTCTATCGAATTCCTGAGTATCACCAGTTACATTCTGACCGGCTGGCTGCGGGACGACGTCAAGTCGAGCGAGGCGTCAGTCAAGTACTTTCTGTACGGCTCGATCACGACGGCGGCCATGATCTACGGCGCATCGCTGCTGTTCGGACTGACGGGGCACACCGATTTGGCCGGCATCGCTGAGGTGCTGCGGGCGCCAGAAGCGGCGTTTGGCAGCAACCTGCAGGCTTTCTCTCTGCCGGCCGCCATGCTCCTCCTCACGGGCTTCGCCTTCAAGATTGCGTTGGTCCCCTTCCACCAGTGGTCGCCCGATGCCTATGAGGGCGCGCCAACCCCCGTGACGGCCTTCTTGTCCATTGGCCCGAAGGCCGTCGGCTTCGCCATGCTGGTGCGTGTGTTCCTGACAGCGCTGCCCTTTGCCGAGGTAGAGTGGACGGGTGTGATGATCGGTATGGCCATCATCACGATGACGTTGGGCAACTTGGTGGCCATCGTTCAGAAGGACATCAAGCGTATGTTGGCCTATTCCAGCATCGCGCAGGCCGGCTACATGCTCATCGGTATTGCTAGCCTGTCGGCGGCCGGCGCGACTGGTATCAACGCCGTGGGAGCTACGTTGTTCTACTTGTTCGCCTATGTGTTTACGAACATGGGTGCCTTCGCTGCCGTGATCGCTGTCGATAATGCTGAAAACTCGTCGTCCATCAGCGCCTATCGCGGGCTCATCCGCCGCGAGCCGCTGATGGCGGTCGCGATGTTTATCTTCTTCCTCAGTTTGGTGGGCATTCCGCCGACGGCCGGCTTCATCGGCAAGTTCTCGGTCTTCGTGTCGGCGGTCGATGCGGAGCTGTACGGCCTGGCGGTCATCGGAGTAGTGAACGGCGTCATCTCCGTCGTCTACTACTTCGGTGTGGTGAAAGAGATGTTCTTCCTGGGCGGCGAGACCGACGCCGAGCCGCTGCGCGTGGGATCGTGGCTGCAGGCGGCTTTGGTAATCTCTCTGATCATGACCCTCGTCATTGGTCTCTACCCTGAGCCTTTCTTGGGCCTGGCCAACAACGCCGCCGAGGGGCTCATGGGGGTCGGCCAGATGCTGGCCCTCCACTAGCGGGTTAGGGCCAACCCGAAAGTTGTCGTCGAGTAGGCGTAGCCGTATCGAGACCAGGCTTTCGAATCAGCTCTCGCTCATGACCAGAATCGTGGGAAGGCAATCCGGGTCCGGCCATGCCTGAAGTGCTCAAGAGCGCGCCGGCCAGGGCACAGCGGTTGTGATACGCCGATAGCTAGTCGCTGAAGCCCGGTTCATAATCGTGCCGCTCAGATCATAGAACGTCACCTCTCGACCCTGGGCGGCCGTGCAGTCCTTACAGTAGTCGTCCCGGCTACAGGGAAGTCAGGCATGCCCCAACGAGATGTCCTAATCCTGGCCATGACCAAGATGCTCAGCGGCATCTGCACCGCCGGCTTCACCACCGAGCCTGATCCCGTCAGCCGGCTCAAGTGGGTGCGTCCGGTGAAGGAGCACGGCACGCTGCTCCTCGGCGACATGACTGACGCCGACGGGCGCGTCGTTCAGTGCTTCGACGTCGTCTCGCTCAACCTCGAGCAGCCGCGGCCCGATCCGCCCCATAGCGAAGACTGGATCACCGACTTCATCTACCAGCGGCCGCAGGTGCTACGCCGGCTGGAGGGCGAACGCCGCGCCAACTTCCTGGCCGAATACACTGACAACGCACCGGAAGACATCCTCGTGCACCACACACGCTCGCTGTGCCTGGTCAAGCCCGACGAGGTGTGGGCGCGCTTCGAACTTGATGCCTACTCCGGCAAGTATCAGGCCCGCCTCGGCTTCGTCGTGGGAGACATCGAGCATCCTCGCGCGAACTCACACCGTGGTGTTCCCGTGACTGATATGAAGTGGCGCGCCTTGGGTCACGAGTGGCTGGGCGATGGCGGCGGCGAGCTAGAATTCGACGAGCCGGCCCTCAAAGAACGCCTCAACGCCGACGACGTCTACCTGGCCCTCGGCCTGAGCCGCACGTACGACGGCAAAGTCTGGCTGCTGATTGTCGGCGTACACGTCGTGCCGGACTACAACGTTGAGATCGACTATGACAACCCGTGAACTGCCAGTGAACAGTGAACAGTAACCAGTAACCAGTAACCAGTAACCAGGGGTCAGTTATCGGAGACTGATTACCTTGACATTGTTAGATTTGCCGCGAGTCGACCCCCACCCCCAAGGTCTGCGTTAGCAGACACCCCCTAGGTCTGCGTTAGCAGACACCCCC
>JAANWY010000035.1 GCA_018263655.1 Anaerolineales bacterium
TCGACTGGGCTCAGGACGTCGCTTCGATACGACCTCGGCTTCGCCTCAGTCTACTCAGGCGGCGTCCTGAGCGGCGTCCTGAGCCTGTCGAAGGGCCTGTCGAAGGGATGCTCCATGGGTTGCCCCCTGAACGCTTACCTACAATTTACAACGTGAGGGAGAGACGTACGATACGCCTCCGGTCCCATCATGACTTGAAGGCTGCGCCGCTCAGACTGTCTGGGTGTTTAGCGTCCAGTCGTAAGGCCGATAGCTAAAGCGCACATTCGAGCCGTGTGATGCCAGCCACTCACGCTCTTCGCTCTCAGGCAAGTGACGTAGCAAGAACTCAATCACGCCGGCCCGCCCACCGAAGTCGCCGGCATACCACTGGAAAATCTGTGACAGCCGAAGCTCGCCGGCCTCCGAATCGATCTCGACTTCGGCGTTGACGAAGTTGGCCGCTGCCAGATCAAGCTGGGCGTCGATGTTGCCGGCGTCGTACACGCCGATGGGGGGACACGAGCGGCTGGCGCAGTTGAGAGCGAAGTGGATGCGGGAGTCAAGCGGGTAGACGCTCCACGCCATGCGCGGATCGGAAGACGAGAACTGGGGACCGGGCACGTACGGATGGCCGCGATTCGCTCGCAGCACGCCGTGCTCGATGTCCTCGGCGCTGAACCAGTGCCCGCCGACGTTGTACGCTGCACGGCGGAAGAAGCGCAGGACGCCGGCCGTCCCCTCTGTCACGCTCTCCTCCACGCCGAAAGCGATGACGGCGTCGATCACTAGGGCGTTGTACACATTGATCCAGAAGGCCAGGCGCTCCTCGCGCGTCGGGAGCGATGTCGGAGCGAGCCGGCGCAGCCACGGCGTGCACACTGCACGGTAAGTGGCGTACGCCTCGCTGTCACGCAGACTGGCGTAGTCCACCCGATGACCATCGTCCGCCATCGCGGTCGCCTTGAAAACGTTGACGGCCCGCTTGATTTCTGCCGCGATCTCAGCCCCGCTCGGAGACGCATTCTCGGGCGCCGGCGCATCGTTCAGCACAGCATCCACATCAACGCCGAGCACCCCATTCAGCACGGTCTCGCGAGCGTCAACCAACAAATCCGATACACTCATGACCATTCACTGTGCACTTATACGTAACATGATATACAGCAGAAAACCACACTTTCCCCACGGACGGAAAGAACCACGGACATTTTCTTTTTTCTGTTCTTGTCCGTGTTTCTTTCTGTCTGTGGGGTTACTTCTTCTTATCTTCACAGTCATTCCCATACAACTTGCTCTGCTCGCCACGCATGAGTAAACTGACCACTGTTCACTGATCACTGCTCACTGGCAACTCCCGCAGCACCGCCAGCAACTCGTCGACGGCCGGCCGGTCCGTCGGGTCATCTCACTCATTTCGTAGCCCTAGTCAATTGATAGTATAATCACCTGAGAGTACCAGGTTTGTAAGTCATCGAACAGCTCATGAACCGCAACTTGAAGCTCGACAACCGAGCCGTCCTCGCTCTGTGGGCCGGCAGCGTTATGCTGACATTGTTCAGCACTGCGCCGGCCTGGATTGCCACGACCACTACTCTGACGGTCATCTTGGCCGTATCTTACTGGTGGGCGCGCGAACTCACACGCAGCGTCACCGTAGAGCGGGAGCGCCGCTACGGATGGGCTCAGGTGGGCGACCTGCTGGAAGAACAGTTCGTCCTCAACAATCGAGCGTTTGTGCCGGCGCTGTGGCTAGAGATCCACGATCATTCCACCTTGCCGGGCTACAAGCCGTCGCTAGCCACCGGCGTTAGCGGCGGCGGAACCTCGCGCTGGACTGTCGAGGCGANATGTCAACAACGCGGCGTCTTTAGCCTGGGGCCGTGGACTGTGCAGACGAGCGATCCTTTCGGCATCTTTCGCGTCACCCTGGACTACCCTGAGGTCGCCAGCTTCACCGTCTACCCGAAGGTCGCGCACTTGCCCGGCATCGAGCTCCCCCGAGGCGAAGCGCCCGGGACAGCCCGTCGCCACGAACGAGCCCTGGCCGATACGACGGACGTTGGTGGGGTGCGGCTGTACCAGCCCGGTGACGCCCTGCGGCGCGTCCACTGGCCGACGACGGCCCGCCGGCAGGAACTGCACGTCAAAGAATTCGACCTGGAACCCTCGGGCGATCTCTGGGTCCTGCTGGACCTCGACGGCCGCGTCCAGGCCGGCGAAGGGGCCGACTCCACTGAGGAAATGGGCGTCACCATCGCCGCCTCCCTGACCCACGCGGCGTTAGGAGAGAACCGGGCCGTCGGTCTCGCCATCTCGGGGGAACGTCCAGCGCTGCTGGAGCCACGCAAGGGGCGCGATCAGTTGTGGCACATCCTCCGCGCCCTAGCACAAGGAAAAGCCGGCCCTTCGACAGACCCGAGCTCGGGGCGGAGCTCAGGACACGGTGCTGACCCCGACCTGGCCGAGCTGCTGCGCGGCGTGCGAGCCAACATTGCTCGCGGCCTGACGGTGGTGGTGATCACGCCCTCCTGCGACCCTGCCTGGCCCGTAGAGCTCCTGGCGCTGAAGCGCCGTGGCATCGCGGCCATGACCATCCTGCTAGACCCAGCATCCTTTGGCGGCAGCAGCGACGCCCAAGCCGATGCGGCCGCCATGCGCTCTCTCCTGGCCGATCTAGATGTCGAATGCGAGGTCATTCAACACGGTATGCCGCTACCGCCAGTGTTCAAGGTCGAAACGCAGGGCCGGCCCGAGTACCGAATCGGAGCTACAGGCCGCGCCATCCGGGTGAACGGACGATGATGATTGTCACGCGACTGCTGAGAGCCCTGAGCCCTCGGATAGGCTGGCCGATGTTCGTCGCAGTCCTGACCGTAGGCATCTCCTTCCCCTCGGCGGTCTACGCCGGGCACTGGGTCCGCGACAGCGGCCAGCTCGTTCTGCTCGGCGTGGCCGGCGGGATCATCGGCACATGGGTTGCCGGCCGGTCGTGGCGCGATCGCGTGTTGTGGACTGTCGGCTTCGTTGCCGGCGGGCTCGCGGCTTTCGCCCTCATCGGCCAAACCCTCCCGCCCCTCGGTCTGCTGGCGCAGGCAGCCGACGTGATCGAGACACGCACGATGAGGCCCGACCTGGTCGGCGACGTTCTTCGCGCAACCGAGTGGTTGGGCAGCATCGTCTGGATCTACGGACACGAACTGGTTCTTCGCACCCAAGCTTTCGGTGCTCAAATCACGCGCTGGATCCAGATTGCTCTGTCCGGCGGCACAAGCCGCGATAACGACATCTTCCTTTTGTGGACCGGCTGGCTGAGTTGGAGCCTGGCCTTTCACACAGCCGCTGCCTTCACCCGTCAGCGACATCCGAGTCTGGCACTTGCGCCTGTCGGCCTGGCAGCTACGGCGGTTGTGGCAACGGGGCGTGGCGGCGCCGGCTGGTTGTACATCTTCCTGGTCGTTGGAACGGGCCTCTGGGCTCACGGGGTCTATGCGCGGCGAGAGCATCGCTGGATTCGCGAAGGGGTCGACTACTCGGCAGAAATCAACCTGGATGTGGTTGTGGCCGGCGTCGCCGTATCCGCACTCGCGGTCACCACCGCGGCTGTGATGGCGACGGGGATCCCGTGGGCCGGCAATGTTCTGCGGGAAGCTTTCAGAGAGCCCAGTCAGGATGTCGCGACAACACTGGACCGTCTGTTCGCCGGCGTGCGCCGACCGCCCGCCGGGGGTTCTGCCTGGGGTCGGGCTGACTTCTCTGACCTGCCGCTGACCAAGGTGTTGGCCGGCCCGCCAGAGCTGCGAGATGATCCCGTGCTCCACGTGACGGTCGAAAGCGCAGCAGCCACCGGCGCCCCGCAACTTTACTGGCGCGGGTTGACCTACGACACTTACACCGGCCGCGGGTGGACCAACAGTACCCGGGAAACGGAACAGCGTCCACCACGACCCATTCAGGTGGCCCACCTCGGCCCCGAAATTACCCAGCACATCAAACTCCTGGCAGAGAGCGATCGGATGCGCTATGCTGCGGCCCAGCCTGTCCGCGTCGATGTTGATGCGACCTGGGTGACCCGCGACGGCGGAGACCTGATCGGCTGGTATGCTGATGCGAGAGAGTACACGGTCGTCTCCCAACCAACCATGGCCTCGGTGGAAGCGCTCCGGAACACCCCGTCAGAATACCCGGCGTGGGTGATTGAGCGCTACCTGCAGCTACCCGCCGGCTTGCCGGCCCGCGCCCGTGAGCGCGCCCAGACAATCGCCGGAGATGCGGAGACAGCCTACGACAAGGCAAAGGCCATCGAAGCGGAGATGCGAGCCATCACCTACAGCCTCGGCGTGAATGCACCACCACCCGACCGCGACGTGGTCGACTATTTCCTGTTCGAAATGGATGCCGGCTACTGCGACTACTTCGCCACAACGATGACAGTGCTGGCCCGCGCCGTGGGGGTGCCGGCGCGTCTGGCAACCGGCTATGCCACTGGGGCGTACGATCCCGAGCTCGGGTTCTACGTGGTCACCGGCCTGGACGCCCACGCCTGGGTCGAGGTCTACTTTGCCGGCATCGGCTGGGTGCCTTTCGAGCCGACACCGGCACGGGAAGTTCCTGAGCGGGCGCCGGCGCCGCCTTCAGTTGCCGGTGACGACAGTTACACGCCCGCCAATGAGAGTGTGACAGCTCGATTGAGGCAGGTTCCCTGGCCAGCAATAGGCCTGTTGCTGGTTGTGATCTTGGGCGCAGTCGGCCTGATACTGTGGGCGCTGCGGCACGATCAGGCCGGCAAACGTACACCCGAAGACCTAATCCGCGATGCCTACAGCGCTGTCTGGCGTGAGGCGGGTTGGTTCGGCTGGGATGGGAACGTCAGTCAAACACCGTGGGAAGCGGTTACGGCTTTACAGAACGCACTGACAGAGCGTTCGCTGGAGGTAAACCTGGGGGGCCGGCAGTGGTCGTGGCGCGGCGCTGACGTCGTAGCGGATCTCGGGCGACTGGGGGATTTGTTCATCAAGGCGCAGTACGGCCGGCAAGGTATCAGTATCCGGGAAGTCCAAGCCGCTCGCGGGGCGTGGCAACGAATACGTTGGCGGCTGGTTCTGCTGTGGCGCGATAGCTGCGAGTAGGCCAGTTACAGTGTGAACACAGCCTGCCCATTGCCCGAACAGCCAGCGACAAACCCTCACCTGTGTTATCATCGTGCTCGACAACGGGTCCATCCGAGAGATCTCAGTACCCCAGTTGCGTTCTGGGAAGATGGCCAGATCCCACCCAGACAGACCTGGATCTACCTCGACATTGTTAGATTTATCGGCATGGTTCAATTGAGGCGGAAAACACCTTGACACTTTTGGGTAGCAGGCCAACCGTGTTGGCCGTTGAAAGCGAGCCAAACTTCGCATTTCGGAGCCGCCCAACGCGGTTGGGC
>JAANWY010000350.1 GCA_018263655.1 Anaerolineales bacterium
CAGGCGCTCCACGACAATCACAGAGCAGCATGGGAGACCTCGCCCAGCCTCGATTGGTCAGGAGACCTCGCCCAGCCTCGATTGGTCGGGAGACCTCGCCCAGCCTCGATTGGTCGGGAGACCTCGCCCAGCCTCGATTGGTCAGGAGACCTCGCCCAGCCTCGAGGGGCCGCACGCAGCTTGGGAGACCTCGCCCAACCTCAGTTGGCCGGGAGACCTTCGCCTGTCCCCGTGGCGCGTCATCCGCCGGCCCGACCAGCGTCGATCCAGAAGCGTTCATAGTGACGCGAGAGCTCGGATGTGTGTCGGACGAAAATGATGATGCAGATAGCCAGCGCCAGGGCCAATTCAGCCGGCCGATAGCCCATCCACCACGTGACGAGTGGGGCCAGGAGGGTTGTGATGCTGATGGCGCGTGGTGAGTGACGGAGTACGATGGACCACGCGACCCAGCTCACGATGGCAAATCCGAATACCATCGGGATGATGGTGAGTCCGACGCCGGCGGCCGTGGCCGCCCCCATGCCGCCTCGGAAGCGCAGCCAGATCGGCCAGCAGTGGCCGGCGATGACCATCGCGCCGGCCACAGTAGTGGCGTAGGCGCTCCAGCCGTACCGGCGCGCGATCCAGATCGCGGCGCCCCCCTTGCCGACGTCGCCGAGTAGGGTGAGCGCGGCCGGCAACCAGCCGGCGCCCCGCCACGCGTTCAGGGTGCCGGTGTGCCCGCTGCCCAGGGTACGGATATCGCGTTTCGCAAACAGACGACCGAAGATGAAGCCGAAGGGGACTGAGCCCAACAGATAGGCTGTGAGTCCCAGCGCTAGGAGTTGTAGGCCCATTGGCAGTTCCTACGCGGTCACCCGGAGCGCCTGGGGCATGATTTCGAGTTCCATCCGCGTTGCGCGCGGCGCGAGGATCTCGCCGTCGGCTTGCACCGGGAGGGGGTGCGTGGTGTCGATTGTGACGTACCGCGCCCGCGCCATGGTGATGGATTCCATGTCGGTGTGTGTGCCTTGCATCACCTCGGGGATCAGGCGCAGGATGCCCGCCCGGCTGAGCCCGCGGGCGATAGCGATGTCAAACCAGCCATCGTCCACTTCGGCATCAGGCGTTAGCCAGAACCCGCCACCTTGACAGCGCCCATTGGCCACGGCGACTTCGGTATTGCGTTGGCTGACTAGGTTCCCGTCGAGGTCAATGTCCATGTGTGGTGTGTGGTAGGTGAGCGCCAGCGTACGTATCACGGAGACCAGGTACAGGGGGATGCCCGTTAGCCAGTCAATTCGCTGGCTTTCGTGAGCCGCCAAGGCGGTGAACCCAATCCCGAGCATATTGACGAAGTGACCGGGCCGGCCATCCTCGATTGAGAACATAGCGCGCCCGTCTGATACCAGCTTGCTGATGCGGCCCACGTCGACTAAGCGTGTATGACCCTGGCTGATTCGGTGACAGGCCGCCGCGACGTCCTGGGCCGGCAGGTCGATCATCTTGACGAAGTCATTGCCGGAGCCGGCAGGGATCACGCTGAGGGTCACGTCGTCGGGGCCGGCGCCCGCCTCCATGAGGCCGTTGACGATCTCATGGACGATGCCGTCGCCGCCGACAGCGATGATGGTGCGGTAGCCAGTCTCCACAGCCTCGCGTGCAAGACGCGGACCTTCGCCGCGACCGGTGGTGTCAACGGCGTCGAAATCAACGTCGTAGCGCCGCAGCGTTTCGACGATTGTGGGTTGCAGCCGTGCGGCTACGCCCCGGCCGGCAACCGGATTGAAGATGGCCAATGTGTCAGTCATCACCCCCGCACCCCTGCTCATCTGCTCAGTTAGCCCACGCTTTCCAGTTGGGATTACCTTGGTTGATGGTGTAGTAGGCGTGTGTGCCCCGGGTGTTGCGTTCAAGCATGTCCTTGTTGATGGCCTGCTTGATCATGTCCTTGATTTCGCGGTTGGATAGATCGATCCGGTCTCGGTTACGGTAGTTGCGGAGGGAATCGTAGATCTGGATGAACAAGGCTGGTTCACTGAAGTCCTCCATGACTTCCCGAAAAACGCGCCAATCTCTCGGTGTCAGGCCGTTCTCTGGGGGTGGGACGTCCTGCTTCGGCGGTGGTTCGGGAGCGAACTGGCTCAGTTCGTACGGGTCCTCGTCTGGGAAGAAAACTTCATTGACTGTCCCGCTCGTGAAAATCTGTACCAAGTCGCGTCGCTCGGCCTCTTTGACAAAGTCCTTGAACTTGTTGAACGCCTTGCCTTCGCTGTCTTGGTACTTAGTATGATCGAACTCACCCATGATTTCCACTATCAGAAGCTTCAGGGTGGCCAGGGTGCACACATTGTCTCGTTCGCGCGCGAGCTCAATCGCCTGGACTAATGCCTTGTACGGGTCCGTGGTCTCCCGGGCTGGCTTGTCTCTGCTGTCCAGGAGCTGCCGGTAGAACATGAAGTCATCGGCGCTCTGTGCCAGGTGGGATGAGGCTGCCTCGGCGACGCCGACAACCACTGCGTGCTTGCCGCGTTGGCGAATCGCGTTGATCAGCGGAATGAAGTCTCGGTCGCCGGTGATCAGCACGTACGTGTCGATGGTCGGGTGGGTGTACAACGTCCGCATGGCGTCGATACACATGTGGATATCGACGCTGTTCTTGATGGCCTTGCCTGTCCGGCCGTGGTCACGATCGTAGTAGTACGTCGGGACGTAGATGGGTTCGATGCTGTTGGCGTAGAGCGCGTTGGTGATCCTCGGATAGCGGTACCAGTCCGCGTAGGCGCGAGCGATCGTCACTCGGCCGTACTCTAAGCATTTGTCCATGATGGACTCGAAATTGGGGTTAACGTCGTATTTGTTGCGTACCGAGATGTAGATGTTTTCGAAGTCTACAAAAACTGCAACGTCAATCTGCTGGTTGTCATAATCTTGGTTTTCCATGTACTCCATGTCTCCTTTGCTGCCTGAACGTACTTCGTCTTGGGCAGCGCTACTGAATTGGGTGTGGCCAAAATTCGTTGGTAGTGACGGCTTTAGCGCTACTACCTCGACAATGTCACATTAGACAAATGTTCTACATCGACACCGCCGTGGCTCGGTCGGGAGACCGGCCACAGCAGTGAAGTGTAACATTGTCGAGCTACGTACCAACAGATTTCGGTCAGACCCTGCTGACTGAATTCAGATCATGGAGCCAGACGGACAAGCTCTGTTTAGAGGGGGTTGGGCCTGTGATTGCCGGCCGTGGAGACCGCCGATGCCGATGAGGGCTCTGCGAGTCATCGCATAGGTCCCTCGGGCACGATTGCTCGTCGGACTCACTGCAGCTTTTCCTCGCGGGGACAGAATTTGACGTGGCATGCAATCGGTAAGATTTCGCCGTCAATCCATTCCTCAGTAGATCCAAATTGCTCCCGCTGGATGACGTCCACCGCGAGCGGAAAATTGGATCTACTGATTTGAGATCGAGGCAATACTTCTTTTCGAGACACAAGGTCGAGATGTTGCTGGATGCACTCAGGGCTGCACAGCCGGGCCATCATGAGAGACGATAGTTAGCCGGTCTGGCTCACCTGTTACATCATCATCTCGACATTCAAGTCAAGACCAGAGGGAATTTGCTTCTGTGTGCTCGCGATTCATTAAGTACTTGACCGCGGGCAAGCTACGCTCCGTTTCTGTGCCGATAACTTCCCGTCGCCGGCGTGTCGAAATGCTGCATAGGCCGTATTGGAGTTTGTCCTCACATGACTCCATAATCTGAATATTCGATTAGCGCAAATTATACCATCGGTCCCAGTGTGTTGTCCAATTGGAGCAGATACTTCCAGATGAGCGCTCTACCGCATCGGTCTCGATCGGTGGATCGTCTCTGCCTTTTCCTATTTGGCATTGAGGAAAAAGTCGCACTACGCTCCGGCTGGATCGCCAGATCCAGGCTGCCGGGCGACGGATTTGACAATCCGTCGCGAGCGTAAGTGTCACTTTTTCCTCAATGCACAAGAAGAGACCGGAAAAATGGGGTCGCTGGGGGGGCGGCCGCCNCCCAGCGACCCCATTTTTCCGCATCTCTCAACTGCGAGGGCGGTAGCGTGAGTAGTTACCCTATTTGTATGTACAAGAATAGACCGAAAAGATGGGTGTGGGGGCGGCCGCCCCCGCACCCATCTTTTTCGCATTTCTCAACTCACCTGACACTCGTTAGCGCGCCTACATTGGGATGAGGGGTTGACAAAAATGCGAATATCTGTTAGAATGACTATACAGTTGTATGTACCTTTCTGGCTTGGGTCACCGTTAACCGATGCAAATGGACCGCAGTTCTATGGACCGCAGTTCCGACGTTCCTCTATATCTGCAAGCATGTAACTTGCTCACGCGACGTATCCTGGACGCTGAATGGGAGGTTGGTGGCCGGCTTCCATCAGAGCATGAGCTATGTGCCCAACTCGGCATTTCGCGAGGCACACTGCGCCAAGCGCTGGCCGAGCTCGAACGGGAGGGTTTTGTACGTCGTGAGCAAGGACGGGGTACCTTTGTGATCCGAGGGCGGGCTAAGCAGGACAATCTCGATCTACCGGATCGCGCCATTGCCTTTGTCGTGCCTTATGTTCGCGATTCCTTTGCCCCCACACTGTTACTGGGCGTTGAGCACGCAGCCCGCGAGCGTGGCTATTCTGTCTTGTTTCATCACGTAGAGAACAGTCCGGAGAAGCAAGCTGAGATTCTGACTCGGCTCGAGGCAGATGGAATTGCAGGCATTGTGCTCTTCCCTGTAGACTCTGTCCACGTGGACGCGGCGCTGAGCCGCTTGGTGGAATGTGGCTATCCGTTGGTGATTGTAGACCGCTACCTGAAGAAGTTGGCGACGGACTACGTGACCGCGGACAATTTCGGGGGGGCGCTGCGTGCGACACAGCATCTTATCAGGCTGGGGTACCGGCGCATCGCCTTCCTCACCTGGCGAGACCCAGCCGTTACGATGGAGCACCGGCAGGCCGGCTATGAGCGTGCGCTGACGGAAGCCGGCTTTCCCCTGGACCCGAGTTTGGTCTGTGAGGTGGAAGGCTACCCGACCATCGATGTGATTCCGTTGTGTCAGTTACTCGACAACGCGTCTCCCCCTACCGCAGTCTTCGCCGCCAACGATCAGTTAGCTCTAGCTGTGTACAAAGCATGTCGTGAGTCGAACCTGTGCATTCCCGACGATATAGCCTTGGTCGGCTTCGACGATCTCAGTGTGGTAGCTCATTTGGAAATACCTTTAACCACGGTGGCGCAGCCTCTCCTTGAGATGGGGCGGACGGCCGCAGACATCGTCATCGGGCGCATCACGGGCACTGCGAAGGGGCCCCAGCAACACATTCTCCCTACGCACTTGGTGGTACGCCGGTCCTGTGGGGCGCATTGCGCCAGGAGGGCGGCGATGATCGGGTTCAGTGAGGGGGCGCCGGCCCCAACAGTAGGAGATGACGGAAGGGTTCCCGGAGGGTAGCGAGTGCAAGAGGAGGTGATACATACAGCCGGCACCGGCCGTTAAATCGGAGCCAGAGATGACTCCCAGAGAGCGCTTCTTGACGGCTGTGAGGGGCGGACAACCCGATCGCGTACCCATGTTCGATTTTCTGTTCAGCCCGGCCCTGTACGAGGAGATTCTCGGCCATCACCCTGGCGACTACAATGTCTGCGATGCCCTCGCCTTGACCATGGCGCTGGAACTCGATGCCGTCGTCGTCTTCTGGGATGCGCCCCGAAATCACCAGGACCGCCGGCTCAATGAGCAGGATTCGGTAGACGAGTGGGGCGTCACTTGGCGACAGGACTGGTCGATCTCCTGGCCCACCGGTGCTCCCGTTGATCACCCGATTCAGGATCGGAGCGATTGGCGCAACTATACTGTCCCCGATCCCCAGGCTCCTGGTCGCGCTGATTCCGTGCGAGAGGCGGTGAACCTAAACCAGGATAAGTTCGCCATTTTGGGGACAGTCCTGGGGCCATTCACCGCCGTCTACCAGATCACCGGCCTAGAGCGCTTCTGCACCCTGATCTATGATGATCCGGACTTGCTACAGGAAATGGCCGTCGCTTTCACAGATTTCTACATCGAAGTGGGCCGTGCTCTGCTGGAGGCCGGCGCTGACGCACTGATCGTCGCCGATGATCACGCCGGCACAGCGGGTCCTTTTATCTCTCTTCACCACTGGCGCACCCTGGTACTGCCCCACTTCACCCGAATGGTACACACTTTCCGCCGGTGGGACGCACCGGTGATTATGCACAATGATGGCGACTTGCGTCTGTATCTGAATGACCTAGTTGCCACAGGTATCAACGCCCTTCATCCGGTGGAACGCAACGCCGGCATGGACTTGGCGGCGATCAGACGGCGCTTTGGCCAAGCGCTGTGCCTGATCGGCAACGTCAACAACAAGACCACCTTGGTGAACGGTGCGCCGGCCGATGTCGAGCGCGAAGTCATCGAGTGCCTGCGTGCCGCCGGCCAATGCGGAGCGTATGTCCTGGCATCGGACCACAGCTTGCACGACACCATGCCCGTGGACAACATCTTGGCCCTCTTCGAGGCCGGGCGCCGCTACGGTCGCTATCCGCTGAGATTGCCAGACATAGAAAGGTGGAATTCCCCATGAGCGACAAATCCTTTACGGCCATCATGATCTCGCAAACCCACTGGGATCGTGCCTGGTACTTGCCCTTCCAGGCGTTCCGAATCCGGCTGGTGCGCCTTGTGGATCGCGTCATCGACATCCTGGACGGAGACCCCGAATTCCGCAGCTTCATGCTCGATGGCCAGATGCTACCGATCGAAGATTATCTAGAGATTCGGCCTGAGCGGCGCGCTGACCTGGAGCGGCTCGTGCGGGAGGGGCGCCTTTGGATTGGGCCATGGTATGCTCTCGCTGACGAATATCTTGTCAGCCCCGAGTCCCTCATCCGAAACCTTATGCTCGGCATCCGCATGGCCCAGGATTTTGGCAGCCCTTCGGATCCGCTCGGAGCAGGCTTGATGAGGGAAGGGTATGTGCCCGATGCCTTCGGCCACATTGGCCAACTGCCGCAGATCCTACAGGGGTTCGGCATTGATTCGGCGATTTTCTGGCGCGGTGTGGGGGATGAAGGGGAGGAACTGGGCAACGAGTTCTGGTGGGAGGCACCCGACGGCTCCCGAGTGCTGGCTGTGCACATGCGCGATGGCTATCACAACGCCGCCAACCTCGGTTACCCCATGCGGTGGGGCGACTCGAGCAACATGGCGTTCAGTATGGATTGGGCGTTGCACCAGCTCCGCGACGCCGTAGCGTTGCTCAAACCCCACGCCCGCACCCCCTACCTGCTGCTGATGAACGGCATTGACCATATCGAGGCCGAACCGAAAGTGCCGGCCATCATCGCCCGCGCCAACGAGGAACTGCCAGATGTGCAGATCGAACATGGCTCACTGCCCGACTTCGTCGCACGTGTACGGGAAGAGGCAGGAGATGGCCCTTCGACGGGCTCAGGGCAGGCTCTGCCGGCCTTCCAAGGGGAGTTCAACCGCGGTCGGTACGCTGTCATTCTCCAGGGCGTGTACTCCACGCGCATGTACCTCAAACAGGCCAACGAAAGAGTCCAGACCCTGCTGGAGTGCTATGCCGAACCACTCAGCGCCTGGGCCTGGCTCCTGGGAGACCCGTACCCGGACGAGTTCCTCTGGGCCGCCTGGCGCAAGTTGCTCAAGAACCACCCCCACGACGACATCTGTGGTTGCAGTGTGGATCCCGTCCACCGTGAGATGATGACACGCTTTGGGGAAGCGGAGCAGATCGGTTCTGTCCTCGCGCGCAACAGCTATCGAGCCGTGATGCGGGCCATCGACCGGAAATCTCAGCCTGGTGTGCCATTCATAATGTACAATCCCACAAACTGGCCGCGCTCCGACACCGTGGAAGTCAGTCTGCACTTTGATCTGGATGACGAGACAGCTGAGGACTTCCATCTGGTGGATGCCGCCGGGTGGCCGGCGCCTTTCCAGATCCTCGACCGCGGCGAGCACTTCGACATGGAGGTGCTGAAAGCCAACCGCAAGCAAGAAGTGCGTGTGGCTATGTCCGTCGATGCGTTGCCGGCCTGCGGCTACCGCGTCTACTACGCTCTGCCAGGCGAGGGGTCTCAAGAGGTCGAAGCTCCCGTGCACCTCATTCCCAACGGCATGGAAAACCGCTACCTGCGGGTGAAGATCAACCCCGATGGCAGCCTGAACGTGTTCGACAAGGAGATGAAGCACCAGTTCCGCAACCTGGGCTATTTCTCCGACGACGAGGACGCCGGCGATGAATACGATTACGCCCCGTGCCCCAACGGGCAAAACGTCTCGTCGTTAGGTAGGATAGCGCGAGTACGACGCGTCAACGCCGGCCCGCTGCAGGTCACCTACGAGATTGCCCTGACCCTCTCCCTGCCCCAGTCGCTGACACAGGACCGGAAGCAACGCAGTGGGCAGCGCGTGGACTGCCCGATTGTCACCACCGTCACCCTGCGGCGGGACAGCCGCACGCTGGAAATGCGCACCACTGTTGATAACCGGGCGCGAGACCATCGCCTGCGGGTTTGCTTCCCCACGGATTTGGCAGCCGACGCAGCCACCGCCGATGGGCACTTTGATGTGGTCACGCGCCCCATTGATCTGCCGGCGAGCGGGCGGCGGTCGGGAGACCTTGCCCAGCAGCCGGGAGACCTTGCCCAGCAGCCGGGAGACCTTGCCCAGCAGCCGGGAGACCTTGCCCAGCAGCCGGGAGACCTTGCCCAGCAGCCGGGAGACCTTGCCCAGCAGCCAGGAGACCT
>JAANWY010000351.1 GCA_018263655.1 Anaerolineales bacterium
TTAAATTACCTGGCGTGCTGGGCGAAGGTCCCCTGACCGAGCCCCGTTCGCCTCGGTCAGGAGACCTTCGGCGAGCAAAAGACTGTTTCTGAACCGAATTTAACATTGTCAAGTTACTGGTCACTGCGAATTAGAGATCGCGTTGTCTTGATGAGAACATTGGTGCTTGGGCTTGGCAATCCAATCCTGACGGACGACGGCGTGGGCGTGCGGGTGGCGGAGGCCGTTCAGGCTCAACTGCCACCTGGCGTCCCTGTCGACGTCCGCGAGGTCGGCGTCGGTGGGTTGACGCTGATGGAGATGATGGTGGGATACGACCGGGTGATCCTCATCGATGCCATGAATCGTCGAAATGGAGAGCCCGGGACCATCCGGCGCATGACGCTGGAAGACCTGCGCGCCATCAGCCCGACGCAGCACAGCGCGTCGGTCCACGACGCGAGCTTGGTCACCGCGTTGGAGATGGGCCGGCGAATGGGACTACACCTGCCCGAGGACATTGTCATCTACGCTGTTGATGTGGAAAATGTCACCAATTTCAGTGAAGAGCCCACGCCGGCCGTTGCCGCCGCCATCCCCGAGGTGACGGCGGCCGTGTTGGAGGAGCTAAGACTTCCAAAGTCTGTTGCACCTGAGAAGCACATCGGGGAGGCAGCGACTTCGTAACTTGACATTGTTGGATTTGCCCCAGCGACGGCCTTTTGATCGCCGAAGGCCTCCTGTCTGCGTGCGACCTGCCTGCCCGCGCCGAGAAGGCAGGCGGGTCTGCCAAGGCCTGTCTGCGTGCCCCGCATAGGCAGGCCTGACCGAGGCGAAACGGGCTCGGTCGGGAGACCTTCGCCCAACACACCAGGTAATTTAACACTGTCAAGGTAATAACAGCGAAAGGCACCTGGAGAGGAGACTTCGGAAGCCTGAACGCAGTAGGAGGTAGCTATGGTTTCACCTGAACTGATCCGCCGTTATCCGTTTTTCTCTGGCCTGAGCATAGATCAGATTAACACACTGGCGAAGGTAGGCAGCGAGAAGGCTGTGGAAGAGGGGCACTACTTCTTTCACGAGGACGAAGAACTAAACGACTTCTATCTCGTCGTGGAGGGTGCGGTTGCCATCGTGTTCGAAGTACCGGAACGAGACGTAGAGCACAAGGTCTCCGAGCAGTTCAACCGCGAGCTCAAGACCCGGGATGTCGTTATCAGCACTGTCGGGCCGGGGGCTGTGCTCGGATGGTCCGGTCTGGTACCACCCCACAAGGCTACGGCTGGTGGGAGGGCCTTGACCCCGTGCCGCGTAATCGCTTTTGACTGCCGCGAGCTGCAGAAGACCTTCGAAGAGGACTGTCGCTTTGGCTATCTGATGATGCAGAAGGCCGCTCAGATCATCGGGAGGCGGCTACGCGACACGCGCATCCAGTCCCTGGCCGACTACGGCGCCGAGCAATAGCGGCGCAACCATATAGCAACACAAACGGGCTGGCCCCTACTGAGTAATAGGGACCAGCCCGTTTGTCTGTCAGCTTCTCCACCGACCGGCTAACGCTTGCGCTTCGCTTCAGTCGCTGCCAGTGGGCCGAGAATTCGGGTTTTTCTGAGCTTCACGGTTTGCAGATACTCGTCGATGGACTTGGCAGCCTCGCGAGCTCCGAGCATGGCGGTGACGACCAGGTCGGCGCCATGGACGTTGTCGCCGGCGGCAAAGATCTGAGTGCGCGATGTGCGCCCCGTTTCCTCATCGGCCGTGATCAGACCCCAGTCGTGGGTCTTCAGCTTCGCCGTTGTCTCCCCCAGGAGCGGGTCAGGCCAGTAGCCAAGAGCGAGAATCACGGTATCCACTTCCATGATGAATTCATCGCCCTCGATGGGCACTGGCCGGCGCCGCCCGGATGCATCAACCTCACCCAACTTCATCCGCTGACAGCGCATCGCCCGCACGTGTCCCTTCTCGTCACCGATGAATTCCACTGGGGCTGCCAGCCAGATAAACTTACCGCCTTCTTCAGCCGCGTACTTGCGGTCAATCGCATTGCCCGGCATCTGAGCTTCGGTCCGCCGGTAGACACAGGTAGCCTCTTCGCCGCCAATTCGTAGAGCGCTCCGCACGCAATCCATAGCCGTGTCCCCACCCCCGATGACGGCGACGCGACGGCCAACTTCAAGTGGCTCCCGCATCTCTGGAGGCAGGTCTTCCGGTGGCAGGCTGGTTCGCGACAGGAAGGGGGTCGCCTGGTAGATGCCGTCTAGATCATTGCCCGGAATTTTGAGGGGAACGTGCACGCCAACCCCAGTCCCGACGAAGACAGCATCGAAGCCACCGGCCAGCAATTCATCTACGGTGGTATCCTCACCGATCTTCGTATTCATGACGAAGCGCACGCCGATGGTCTCCAGCACTTCCACCTTGTCATCGATGACTTCCTTCGGTAGCTTGAAGCACGGAATACCATAGCGCGCAGCGCCGCCGGCCTTGGGCATGGCATCGTAGACCTGCACTGCGTGACCACGCTTTCTTAGCTCCTCGGCCACGGTGAGGCCCGCCGGGCCGGCGCCCACGACGGCAACTTGGCGCTCAGTAGGTGGGGCCGTCTCCGGGATCGGCGTCCCCTCCATCACGCGCTGATAATCGGTTACGAAGCGTTCCAGCGCACCAACACTAGCGCCCTCATGGTAGCCTTCTTGGACACAGGAGCCCTCACACTGCATGATCTGAGGGCACACACGGCTGCAAATCTCGGGGAGGTTGCTCTTTTCCCGAAACACATTCGCGGCCGCAATGAAATCACCCTGCTCAATGTGCCGCATAGCGCGAGGAATGTCATGACCAACAGGGCATCCACGAATACATGCCTGGGGATAGGGACACTGCAAACACCGCTTGGCTTCGGCCATCGCCGTCTCAGGATCAATGCCCGACTTGATCTCGCAGAAATCCTTGAGGCGTTCTGCAGGGTCCCGCTTAGGGATGTCTTCTGGAATGAGATACCGCCGCTCTCTCCGATCGATGTCAAGTGCACCTGTAGGATCCGGCATCGTCGCTGCTCCTTGGGAGAGTATTATGAAAGACTACGGTAACTGCTCAGGCTATCGCCC
>JAANWY010000352.1 GCA_018263655.1 Anaerolineales bacterium
GCCGGCCCTCGTTTTTGTCAGGGGGATAATCTCTGACACTTCTAATTATGCATGACGAACATTAAGAGAAGATGAGAGAAGTATTAGCCCAACATTAGACTTCTACATTTCCTGTATCCGTCCAAGTGGCGGCTACCCTTCCTTCAACCCAAAAACAAAAGGCCCGTCAGTTGTCACTTTGCCCATAAGCGACAATCCCGGGCCTACAATTTAGGTGCCGGTGGAGGTTAGTCACCTTTTCTTCACCTTTATTGCTGACTATATGATATACGCCAAACATTAAGACAAGATGAGAGTCGCCTAAGTGTTGCATTAGAGTTGAGATATGTGTTATAATGCCCTCGCAGTTGCGAAATGGGGAAAAAAGGGTCGGTGGGGGGCGGCCGCCCCCCACCGACCCCTTTTTTCCGCACTCTTCTTGTGTAGGCACGAAGTACCTGAATAGTCACCAACGAGGATATTTTATACGAGGAGGACATACGAATGTCAGTCAAGCTCACATGGCATGGTCATTCCTGTTGGACTGTAGAGGGCAATGGCACAACGCTCCTAATTGACCCGTTTCTATCCGACAATCCCACAGCCGACATCGGGCCAGACGATGTCAATCCGGACTACATCCTGCTTTCGCACGGCCACTTCGATCACGTAGGTGATGCTGTGGACATCGCGAAGCGAACAGGCGCAGCCGTCATCTCCACGTTTGAGATCGTCAACTACTGCCAGGAGCAGGGTGTCGAAAATGGGCATGGGTTGAACATCGGCGGCGGCTACGACTTTCCATTCGGGCGCGTCCAACTGACGATTGCGTTCCACACATCGATGCTCCCGGACGGCAGCTATGGTGGAGACGCAGCCGGCTTCTTGATCACGAGCGGAGGGGCCACGATCTACAATGCGGCCGATACTGCCCTCTTCAGTGACATGAAGCTTTACGGCGACATGAACGAGATCGACGTCGCCCTTCTACCCATTGGGGATAATTTCACAATGGGGCCCCGAGATGCGCTGCAGGCTGTGAAATTCGTCCGCCCGAAGACCGTCATTCCGATGCACTACAATACCTTCGAGCTCATCGCCCAAGATGCCGCTGCTTGGGCTGCGCAGGTTGAAGAAGACACGGACAGCAGTGTCGTCGTGCTAAAGCCCGGCGACAGCTACACGGTGTAGACTGGGTAAATCGCAAAGCCCGTTCGTAGTGAGCGCGCATCCGCGCATCCGTCCGGAACGCAGTGGAGTGGCGTCGTGGTACCGCAGGACGCCACTCCGGCTCCGCCTCCGTGGCTGACTACGAACCTTGATTGCGATTTGCCGAGACTCATAAGCGTTCAGCCACCCCTGCGAGGGTTTGCCAATCGCATTCAGGTTGAAAGGCCTCTTGCCAGCCGAAAATCGGCCTCTTGCCATGGCGCTGCCACGGCTACTCTCAACCTTCGCAAGGGTCCCCACTACCTAAACGATTAGTCAGGGACACACAAGGGGCGCGACCGTTACGGTCGCGCCCCTTGTGTCAAAGGAGGAGAAAAGAAGAGATGCGGTGGGTTGTCTCAACCTATCCGCTGCGCGGCGGTGACGCTGCCTACAACAATACGCTGTGTGCCGGCAATGAGCTACTTTCTACCCGGCTCGACAACGTCACGTTTAGGGACATTGTCGAGCTAGGCGCGAGAACCCGTCGTATTCGACCAGACAAGTACTAGCGTCAAAGCTATGATGATGATCAACGTCGTCATGTCAAACCTCCGAGAGAGTCTGGTTCGTGCGTCGCGTCTTGCAGGATGAATGCGCTGTCAATAACAGGACTTACGCGGTGGACCGCTCAAAACGCATCCTGAGTAGGCGAAGCCGTATCGAAGGGTCGTTTTGAGCGGTCCACCCGCTTCGATACACCTTTCCGGAACTTACGGCATGCGGACCGTGTAAGTCCTGTCAATAACCACCTGTGCCTCACCGCTCGTGCGGTCGGGCAGGGGCACCGGGTCTTACATACCCCGCGCTACTTATTAACGACCATCACGCCCATTTGTTAGCATCGTACTGTGAAAACATCACGAATGTGATAACGCCTATTCTGCAATTCCATCTGGTTAAACGCAAGGTGGCGAGAGTGGATACCTTCAGGTTTCCTAAATGACAGGTACGAATCGGCTACGCTCACCCTACGGCAGCGCTAACACTGGTGTTTCCCCATAAGTCCCCAGCGGCTGTGGCGCCTAAGTGCAGGGCCAAACACCCAAGACCTGTCTGCGTGCCTGTCCTGCGGACGCAGGCAGGCGCACAGGCAGGCCTGAAACAAGTTTCAGCGTCCGGGCGACGTCCTGAGCCTGTCGAAGGGACGCTCGAACTTGCGACGTCCCGAGCCTCTGTCGAAGGGTTCGAGGCATGTACGTTTCACAAGTGACACAACTTGACATCCAAGTTATGGGGAAACTCCAGCTCGCCACCTTGCACGAAACACTCAATTGTGATAAACTGGCACCATCGGCCCATCGGCCCATCGGCTCACCGGCCCACTCGACAGACAAGGTTGGCTCTTTGAGCTGTTGTGGGGTGAAGGGGGCTTTACCCAAGGTTCACATGCTCCACAATATGTAGGAAAAACGGCGCGCTATTTTGTCTATTTCGTACAGCATGCAGCGGTGGGCCACACAATTCCTCAAAGGTAACCGTTCAGGTAGTGGAGACCCTTGCGAAGGTTTGCCAATCGCTTTCGGCTTGAAAGGCCCCTCGCCAGTTGAAAATCGGTCTCTTGCCAAGGTTCTTCCTAACCTTCGCAAGGGTAGCTGAACGCTACCCTCAAAGAGCCACAAAGGAGAATGTCATGCGAACACGATGGATCAGTCTCTCACTCATCATCCTGTCCGGGCTGATTGCCGGGTGGTGGGGCACCACCTACCCCCTTCTCGTGCACTCGAGGCCGGCAGTTCAGGACTCCCCTTGGCAACCCCCTCCAACCCCACTCCCGTTCCGGCCGGCCAATCTGCTCGTTAACGGCGACTTCGAAGGTGACTACCTCGACTTTTCACAGTCCTCCCGCCTTGCAGAGGGTTGGGGTGCGTGGTGGTTGCCACGCACGGCGCCCGGCATCAACCACGAGCCGGAGTTCAAAGAGGAATGGATGTGGGCTCCCAGCATTATGGTCTACCAGGGTGACCATGCCCAGAAATACTTCAATAACTTCGCAACCCACACCGGTGGCATCTACCAACGAGTTATAGTGCCCGAGGACAGCGTGGTTCGGTTCTCCATCTGGGCCAAGGTGTGGAGCAGCGACTGCGGCGATCCCTGCTACTCGCCTTTGGAGCCATGTCATCCAGAAGAGAATGACAACAGCAACGGCGAGTATCGAGTTGCCATTGGGATCGATCCGACAGGCGGCGCCGACGCTATGGCAGACAGCGTGGAGTGGACGCCGCTCGTGGAGCACTACGACGAGTGGTTCAAGATGGAGATTACGACGACGGCACAGGCCGGCGCAGTCACGGTCTTCACCCAGGGGACGGCCAAATGGCCTGTCGCTAACAACTTCTCCTTCTGGGACGACGCCCGCTTGGAGCTCATTTCGGCGCCCATCAACACCTACCTGCCCCTGGTCGGACGGAACTACGAGGGCGTCGTCGTGACACCGTCGCCCACAGCTACTTCTACGGCGACTGTCACTCTGACGCCAACACCCCAGGCGAGCCCCACGGCAACAGCCACCACTGCTGTGCCAAGCGCGACACCAACAGCCACAGCTACAGCAACCATCAGCGTCAGCCCGACGCTGACCGAGGAGCCGGCAACGGTCACCCCTACAGCGACACCGCAAATAACGTGTGGTGAGGCAATCACAAACGGAGGATTTGAATCCGACACCGACTGGTCAATCGGCGACACCGAGTATTCGGCGGCATACTCCACCGAACGTGGGCACGAGGATTCACAGCGGTCCATGCGTTTGGGCATCGAACTCGGCGATCCTGACGTAGAGACCTATTCGTACGTCAGCCAGGCGTTCCACGTGCCCGAAAATGCAACGAGCGCCGAGCTGTCGTTCGTCTACTATCCCGTCAGCGAAGATACCGAAGGAGATTACTTCGACGTGATGCTGGCAGACGCAGATGGCCGGCCCGTGGCGCCAATCCTCCACCGCCATTCGAATCTCCAGTCTTGGATACAGCCGGAACCGTTTGACTTGTCCCGTTATGCCGGGCAGGACCTGCAACTTCTATTCAACGTATCCAACAACGGAACCGACGGTGTGACAGCCGTCTGGCTTGACGACGTCACTCTCACAATCTGCAGCCCTGGCGGCGTTAGCCTGCAGAGCATCCGCCGGCCGCGGATCCTCCAGGAACCCGTGCCTGGCGTCGCTGTGTGGTTGACGTGGATTCGCTACTCGACGGAGCAGATCGGGCGTTCAGGCCGCTGCGACGCGCGCTGCATTGAGTGGGTACACCTGGAGAACTTCGGGGAGCCCGTAGACATGGCTGGCTGGACACTGGAAGACGAGGCGGGCAACACTTTTACCTTCCCGAGCCTGCGCATCCCGCATGGTCACGGTATTCGGGTGTGGATCAGAGATGGCGAACCGGTTCGAGGTAGAGGTGTCTCTGATCTGTATTGGGGAAGTCCCGAGGAATTGCTGGAGGATGCCGGCGACAAGCTTATCCTACGCGATCCTGACGGCGCATCGATGTCCGAGATGTGCTACAGTGTACCGGATCAACGAGACCCAGGACCGTGTCCGTGATCGGATCAACGAACCCTGGAGAGATAACGGCGGGGTGTGTGGCAACACCCCGCCACTGTGCTTTGACGGTAATTCCGGATCACCCATTCAAGTGTGCTGAGGACCCTTGCGAAGGTTTGCCAATTGCATTCGGGTTGAGGTGCCCCTCGCCAGTCGAAAATCGGCCTCTTGCCAGGGTTCTTCCTAACCTTCGCAAGGGTAACTGAACGCTTACCTTATGTCCTCTCCGGAATGACTACTCGCTCGTGTTATCTTGAGGCGTCACCGTACCCGATAGCTCTTGCCCCAACGACATCAGCAACTGCCCATACCGCATGCGAGCGCTCACGACCAGCCCAGACTGGCCGGCCTCCTGCGCCAGAGCCGCCGCCGCCTCGAACGCTTCCAATGCGTCCTGTATCCGACCCTGGGCATCGTAGACGTTGCCTAGAACTAGATGCGCCTCGGCTGCACCCGGTGCCTGGGCGACAGCCTTTTCAGCGGTGGCCAGAGCATCCTCCACCCGCTCCATCCTGAGGCTGATAACGCTCCGCGCCAGCAAGTAGTCTGTCGAGGACTCGTACAGTGCTCGAGCACGAGCAAAGGCGGATTCAGCTTTCCCCGGATGCCCCAGCTCAGCGTGAAGCGTCCCGAGCCACAACCAGGCCTCAGGCTCATTGGGCGCTTCAGCCACCAATTCCTCGGTTGTTTGCAGAGCCGCTTCTAGGTCGCCGTCCAGTGAGGCGGTCTGTTCGATGCCGGCCAGGGTTTGCTGAACGGGACCGCCGGTCCGTTGCGACAGCCAGCGATAACCCACACCCAACAGGATAGCCAAAATGGCCGCTATTGCCGCGCCCGCGAGCAGACGCCGGCGCCAAGTCCGCCGGCGCTCGGCACGCACCTTCTCATCCAGACGCCACCACGCTGCCTCGGGGCACTGGGCTGTTTCGCGCACTTTTGCCAGGCCACCCACGACCCGTAGCTCTCGCAGGAGCACAGGGGCGCGGCTGTGTAACTGGTTGACGACCGTCTCGAGGCGAGTGCGCTCGGGACGCACGTCCAAACCCTGCTCCTCCAACTGATCCAGCGACGCCGCGATGCGATCCAGGTTGTGGAGCAGCGTCAACGCCCCCTCACCGGCCCCCTCCAAACGTGTGACGGCAATCTCACACTCCGACAGGAGCTGCCGGACTTCCTCTGGGCCGCGCTCGCTCACTTCGGGCTCGCCTTCAACCGATGCAGCTATCCCAAATGTGAAGGCAGTAACTCCTGACGGTCCGGGTCCCACGGGTAAACGACCCACTTGTCCGTTTCAGCCGCCCAGTAGTCGGGCTCGTCGTCAACCAGACTGTGGGTCGGTTTGTAATGTAGGACGGCGACAGTAGCCTGTCCGCCGGCTTCGCGGACCCGCCGGCGGACAGCCGTCATCGTTCGCCCGCTATCCCAAACCTCGTCGATGATGAGGACACGTTTACCGCGCAGTGCTTCGGCCTCGGGGAAATTGAGGAACCGGGGTTCAGCCAGCGTATCGCCCACGTCAGTGTAGAAAACAACCGACGTGGCCGTGATGTTGCGCAGTTCTAGACGTTCGCTGAGGAAAGAGGCGGGGAACACGCCGGCCCGCGTTATCACCAGCACCACATCGTAGTCCTCGACCAGGTCCCGTGCCAACTTCTCGGCCAGCACCTCAATCTCGTCCCAGGTTGGGAAAATCTTCTGTGGCATCTCACCTTCCTTCGGGGGAAACCGCCGCCGGCAATCGCCGGAATGAGTTCGACTTCATCACTGTCGTGGAGAGTCCTCGAGGGCTCAACGTGTTCGTCATTCACGGACATCAGAATCGGGAGATCATCGGGCACGTCGAGTGCCTGAAGCACGTCCGCGACCGTCGCACCATCCTGTAGCTCCAACGACAGCCGGCCCCGAACCCGCCCATCTGGCCGCTGCCGCAGGATGGTGTACAGCCGCACCTCTATGCTGATCATACATCATCAAAGATGGTGTCCAAGTCCTCGGCCGGCACATCGAATACCGTGTCCAAGGGCGGCAACGGCTCCTCCGTCATCCACTCCGGCAGCCGATCATCTGCGGTGGTGAAGCCGGCCCGGCGGTTAAACTCGCGCTCCAATCGCAGCGCCTGCCGGCCCACCTCTAGCAGATAATCATCACCGACGCCCCAGCCATAGCGTCCGTTGACCATATCGCGCACCATCGTCAGGTCCTGGCCGAAGGCGAATCCGCCCATGAGGCAAATGCCCAGCGAATCGTAGCCCGCCATCTTGATCTGAGCATCCTTTGAGACATCAGCCTGACCCTCTGGCTGCGTCTGATCCACGTCGGAACGGATAGTCAAGCCGCAGGTGTGATCAGCTCCCTGGGGCGAGGTCGCGTATGTGACGCCGGTACCCTTGATGGCTCGGGGATCGTAGGCCGAAATGGCCTGGTTCTTCGCCACCGGAACGCGCTCCACGCCGAGCACTTTGCCGGCCAACCCGGCGCCGCCGCCCAGCGCACGACCCAGCATCGTGTCCTGACGAATCTCTTCCAGCAACTCTGCTGCCCGCTCCCCGTCACCCCATTCCATGAAGCCGGCCTCGGCTACTACCCCCAACACCGCGCCAATCTCGATTGTATCCAGCCCGAGGTCGTTGATTACAACGTTCAGTTCACCAATCGTATCCAGACTGTCGATACCCAGATTCGACCCCAGCAGCCCGATCGTCTCGTACTCGATAGGCGACACGATGGTCTCGCCATCCCCGTCGGCGAACACGTTGGAACAGCGAATGGTGCAGCCCGGCATGCAGGCGTGGGCGTGCTCACCCTCGCCGCCGCGCTGAGCGATGAGGTCGTGCAGCATCTCGCCGCTGATCTCCTCGGCATGCTCGAAGCGCCCCGCCGAGAAGTTGCGCGTGGGGATGCCACTCTTGGCGTTACACATGGCCACCATAGCTGCAGTGCCGTAGTCGGTATAAATCTCGCTAGTCTGCGGGTGCTCCTGGATGGCCTTGATGTACCGCTTGCGAGCATCGTTGAACAGCTCTTTGTCGACCAGGGGCGGCATGCTGGCGCCGGCATCGTCGATGACGATGGCCTTGAGCCCCTTGCTGCCCATCAACGCCCCCAGACCACCACGCGCACTGATGCGCCCCGGCACGCGGTCCTTGTCCAGGTGGACGACCCCGGCGGCCGTCATCTGCATCTCGCCGGCCGGCCCGATCATAGCGATCCCCACATCATCGCCAAAACGGTCGAGCAGGCGCTCGGCACTGGCATAGATTCCGAGACCGGCCAGGTCATCGGCCGGCTCCAGGCGCGCCTCGTCCTGGCTAAGGTACAGCACAGAGGAGGTTTCCGGGTCCCCCGGTCGACCCTCGATGATGAGCGCATGCAGGCCCAACCAAACCAGTTTGAGGCCCGTCGTACCGCCGGCATTGGCTTCCTTGACACCACCCGTCAGTGGACTCTTCCCGCAGACCGAAATTCGATCACAACTCGATACCATGTGTCCCACCACGGTGCCTGGCGCGAAGATCAGCTTGTTGTGACGGCCGAGCGGATCACAGAGCGGAGGCACTTCATCCAACAGGATTCGGGCCCCCAATGCCCGCCCACCGAGCCGCTCCCAGGTCTCAGGAACGGCCTCATACTTGATTTCACCGGAGTCAACATCAACACGACAAATCTGAGCCATTACGACAATCCTTTCCCAACAAAGCAGTGACTACGTTGACAATGTCAAATTACCTGGCGTGTTGGGCGAAGGTCTCCTGACCGAGCCCGATTTCGCCCCTTCGACAGGCTCAGGACGCCGCTCGGTCAGGAGACCTTCGGCGATCAAAAGGCCGTCGCTGGGGCAAATCTAACAATGTCAAGCTACTCAGGCACTTCGTGCCTACACAAGAAGGGACCGGAAAAG
>JAANWY010000353.1 GCA_018263655.1 Anaerolineales bacterium
CGCCAGATCCCGGCCTTGCGCGACAAAAACCAGCTATGAAACGGCAAGAAACGGCGCGCCAGACGGGGATCTGACGATCCCCTTGGAGCAAATAACTACCGAAGGATTTCCGCCGCAGTGTACTAGGGCTACCTGATGAACCAGAAGAGATAAGCGACCCGAGAACGGTCAGAGCACAACAGGGGGAGACGGTGGAGGCAGTCAGGGAGAAGATGGCTGAGGCGCTGCAGGCGCATTTCGCCGGCCTGCGGGCTAGAGGCGAGGTTGTGCCCATCCAGGAGCACAAGCGGGTGGAGACGGTGGAGGTATCGCCGGAGGACTGCAACAGGCACAGCCGGCGGAGGCGACAGAAGAGGTCGCCCCCGCGTCTCACTGAGTGGCAAACCTCTATGTTACCTGAGCCGAGGTTAGTGCATGTGTAGCTTGCTCATGCCTCAAGAGTCGTCTAGATCAATCGTGTCAATCTGAACGGAGTCGATGTAGCCGCTGCAGGAGGGCCAGTCACCGCCGGCGAGAATGCCGAGCGACAGCGTATCCAGCGCACCGAAGTCCGACTCGAAGCCGGCCGGCCCCACCAACCGCCCCACTAACTCCCCCACAGCATCGAAGACCGTCAGCGTCGCCATCTCCTGACTGCTGAGAATCTCTAGCCCCGCGCGATCTTCTCCTTTGGAGAGAGACCCAAGGTCTCCGGTGCTGGCCCGCTGCGGCAAGAATATTTCGTTCGTCCCGCGCCAGGGCGAGGGTGCCGGCAGGGTGCGTTGATTATGGCCGCTAATCTGGCCGGCGGTGTCGGCCACTTGGGGTTTGGGATCTGGTCAGGTGACCGGGTTACGAATTCCTCTGTTCTACAAGATTCCAATTGACCTTACCGCAATTACATCGAACAGCAACGGCTTGATGCCCCTCGGTTACAACGCGTAGCATCGCACCGCAGTTGTTACACGCAAACAGACTGTATAGATCTTGGAAAGCCTCTGCGACAGGACGGAAGTCATTCTTGGAGAAGCTGGTCCAGCTTGTGCAGAATCTGCATAACGAGCGGATTCCTGAATTGACTGGTGGCCATCGCATTTCCCCTCACATGATTCCAGCTACGGTATGGCATTTAGCCTACACCAATTTTCACAGCAGCATACTCGGAATCCATTTTGTGTAGCTCGTCTCGAACGCGTTGGCGTAGCTCGACCGCCGGCTTCACACAATACGCCCGAAACTCTTCTTCAGTTGGATTCATATCGGGGAAGAGGAGCTTCAGATAGCCTGTAGCCAGCCGGCTGATGGCTTTGCGGTCTCGCAGGTCGTCGCAGTTGATCAAGCGCATGTTCTGGGAGACGTACTCGCCATACTGGGCTTCGCGGCGCAGCACGTGCAGAATTTCAGAGAAGAAGTCACCCTTGAAGCCCAGGCTACGGGATGGGGTGTCCTTGGTGACGCGCTCCATCTCCCAGCCGGCCACCAATCCATGGATACGGTCGATAAAGGCCGTCTCGCGCAGGAAGTTGGGGATCTCATTGAACAACCCTTCGTCGGCATGGACGGGACGCTTCTCTTCGTCCAGTGTGAGATTGCCCAGCATGACGAAGCCGGCCTCCGACGTGCCCATCGTGTTACCTCGACTGTAGCGCCCCGATTCCAAGTAAACTTTCAAGCCGGCAACCAGCTCGCCGGCACTGTCTCCGCGCACACTCTGTATTTCGTCAAGGACGATGGCATCATAGCGGGTGATGAGTCCTGGCGTATGCGAGGCCAGGTTATGGAATAGCACGGCCGGCGTGATCTTGCCACCACCAATCACGCGTGCGTAGCGAGAGAGGTTGTCGTACACGAATGATTTGCCTGTCCCTTTCGGCGCCAATTCCACGACGTTCACCCGTGGCTCAGCCAACGGGATGATGCGTGTGATCAGGACCATCTTCTGGGTTTCGTCCAACACATGTGGATTGAAGCCTATGCTGGAGACCATCAGATCGAGCCACTCATCGCGCGTGAAATGCTGCCGGCATGATCGGAAGTAGTCCAGATCTACGCTGCTGATCTGAAATGGGCGGAACTCGCGCAGCCACACTTGTCCTCGCTCGCCTCGGTTTTCCGGCGGGACGTAGAATAGGTCACCGATGCCCCAGACACCGCTGGTGACGAGCAGTTCGTTCTTATCCACAATGTCGCCTCGGACCCTGGCGTCGGTGATGTCGAGCAAGGGAATGTGAAGCTGGCGCTCTCCCGTTTTCAAGTTGACGGCCACTCGATAGTCATCGAGCAACTGGACCTGCTCCATCTTGAGAAGCCGATTCTTGATCTCATCTTTTTGGCCCTTGGTGGGGAGGAATCGGCCGAGGAACGCAGCAATGCGGTCTCGGCTTTCCTCCGTCAGGTTGCCATCCTGGGCAAAGTGGGACAGAATCCACTCGCCCACGTAGGTTGGGATGGCGCGTGCACCGAAGCCGGCCTCGTGGATGAGGTGCTTGTTGATGATGACCTCGCCGTAGTAGTCCAACGCTTTACGTTCAAACGAGTCCATGACAGACCTCACAGCATCATTCAAAGTCCGAGAAGTCGAAGGTGGTTTCCATCAATGACTTCACGCTAATCCCAAACTCGCGTGTCTCTCGATATGCCCGACCTGCAAACTCATAGGCGACCGCAATTGCCAGGTGATTCACCTCGTCCGAGCCGCGCCGTATACGGGCGTCGGCGATAGTGACGGTTCTTGCTGCCAGGCCAGGCACCTCTGGCAGTGAGACGCTATCGGCTTCAACGTTGGGGGTTTGGAGTGAGACCTCGACGTTGAGCAAGCTTTGCTCGTTGGGATTGACGATTTCCATCTGGATGTGGGTCTTAACACCGTAGCGGAATTCGTCGGTCAAGAGACGAATGGTGGGTGGTTTGAGTTCGAGCGCGACACGCTCGAACACGGCGTAGGGAACGATCGATTCCTCCGGTGTTAGCCCGCCATGCACGTAGTAGTTTTCATTGGTTTTCACAAACCGGTAATATCCTCGGGCAGCCAGGTAGTTTGTGTCGAGCTGGAACCGGTTTTTCTCGATGAAGTAGCATTGGTAGCGGGCATTGTCCGGCAGCGCGGCCAGCTCTGCGTCGGAGACGGAGACGTAGCGGTGGTGTTTGTCGGTAACGCGGTCGGCGTAGAAGGCTTTGTCGATGATGTTGGGCATGGTGGCGGGGATTTTGGTGGAGCCGTGGTCGGAGCAGATGACGACGCGGAGCAGGTCTTCGATGCCGAGGCGCAGGGCAAAGTCGTGGATGGTGCCGGCCAGGGCGCGCAGTTTCCCACGGACGGCCTCGGCATGCGAGATGCCGGTCTGGCGCGTGTTGCTGTGTAGTGCCTCGTCAACCGGCATGTAGTTCAGAATGTAGATGTCGTGAGCTCGCTGTCGGACCGTTTTGAGATCACCGACATAGGGTAGATATTTGACGCGCCGGCCAGTCTGCTCCGACCACGTCTCCTCAACCGGTTTTCGATATGCACTGCCTTCGAATGGCTGCACATTGCCCACAGCCATCGTTTTCTTGCTGACTTCGGTCGCCGACGGCAACATGCTCAGATACGGCCGGGCGGCCTGACAGAAGTAGCCGTGTCCCTGCAGCATGGATCGAAAGTCGGCGAAGAACTTGTAGTTGAAGTTATCGATTATGATGAAGAGCAGTACGCAATCATCATCAAGATGATCATCATCATCGAGATGTCTGATGCTGTTGTAGATGGCTTGATAGACCACGTTGGGATGGGAGACACGGATGCTCAAGAAGTTGTCGTACAGCCAGTCAGCATACATTTCGGCGAATTCAGCCACCTCTTCATCAAGTTGATCTACCTCTTCCAGCCAAAATCGATACGGCAAGTAGTCCCGAGTGGCCCACGTGAGCCACTGCTCTACGGACCACGCCGGCTCCGGTCGTGGTGGGCGATCCGGCTCGATGAGGAGGTCCAGGTCCGCCAGACGAGCACGGATGCGGTCCTGGATTGGGGCGAAGGCGGACCTCATGTGATCAAGCAGATCACGATCTACATCCACTCCCTCATCGCGCAACATGAGCTCAATCGCATTAAACTCAGTCAGGAGGTAACCGCTAACCTGGTTCAGGACCTGCTCTACGACATCTCGTGACAGGTCATCGCGGGCAACGGTTTGCAAGTAGACCTCAATCTGATCCAGGGCATCGCCGGCGGTTTGTGCGTCAATCTGCAAGTTGTCCAGAGCGAGGTGTAGTTCTTGAAGCTGATCGAACTGCTTTCCGAGCAGCCGGCGCCCGACATCTTTGGGGTAGTCGCGCACGGCGCGGTATCGGCAGAGGAGCGAGCGCAGTGCCCCGGGGTCTTCCTGCAAACCCTGTACGAGCAGTTGTTCGCCCTCGCTCCGCGCGGCTTCTGCCCATGCTGACAGCCGGCGGCGTTTGACTCGTTCCGCGATGGGCCGTCGATCTGCCGCTGCCCATCGCTTCTCGTCGTAGCTGTCAAGCAAGTCTACCAGATAGTCCAGCGGCAAGCGATCGTAGGTCAGGAAGGGGCTGTAGAAGCCTTCCAGGATCACATCCTCGAAGCGCTGTCCAGGCTGCGCTCGTAGGGGCGGTATGTCCAGCAGGTCAGAGCGCTCGATGTCCTGCTCCGAGACCCATGCGGGGATGTCTACTTCCCAGTGCTCGGCCAATCGTCCACGGCGGGTCACCTCCGCAACGCTGATGCGGTTGACGCCGTACTTCTCCTGAGCACGTTGCAGCCAGATGCCTGCAGCGCGGTGGCGCACGATAATCCTCAGGGGCCGGCTGGCGTGGATGGCGGCCGTCATCGCGGAGTAGGCAGGGATGTAGTCGGCCACGTTTTCGACTAGAATGTCTTCAGACGTAGGCTCTACAATCGCGGCGTTGTCCAGATAGACTTCGACGACATTCATATTGACCTACTGAAATGAATGTGACAAAAACTACTTGTTCGTAGTAAGCTACGTAGCGCCAGCGGAGTAGCGTTTTGCGGCACTCCGCCCTACGGGCTACGTGCCTGACTACGAACCTTGCTGTTAGACCCTACTGAAACTCGGATAGGAGGCGCTTCAGGACTTCGCTGACCTTTTGCTTGCTCACCAAGCCGCGTTCGATGGCCTGCTCGATCAGGCTCTGGATCGTGACTGCCAGGGCCTCCTCATCTTCAGGGAAGATGAACTTGAACTCCGCCCCTTCCTGAATAAGCCTCTGCTGGCTGACCGGTTGCACTTCGTATCTGCGATCTTCGTTAATGAAAGAGAGCCGGATGACCCGGCCATAGGCACCGTCAGCGTTCTGGCTGACCAACTGGATGGTGGGACTACGGCGGATGGTCTCTTCCCAGGTGTCTTGCACCTGTTGGCGTTGCACGCCAGGTTGGCGTGGGTCTTCTCCCGTGTTGGTGAGGAACACACGGACATCGGGCTCGGGCGGCGCTACCGTCAGCTTGACCCAGTTTCGATAGCGAATCTGGGCACCATCCTGAGTGTCCTGTCGGCTCACGCCGATGCCCGTTGTCTTCCAATGGGGTTCCGGCACCTTGATCTTGTTGCCGGCGATGGCCTGCAAGGCTTCTTTGAACATCCGCACGTAATCGTCGCTGCGGTCAGAGCGCCAGTCATCCACCTGACCGAGACCAAACCCAAAGCTGCCGGGAATCGATTCGAAAAACGTGGTCCGAGGATCGGTGATCTTGGGAAGATACTCGAGCAGTTCCGGCGGTCGCTGGGAATCATACGCAAACTTGTCCCTCTGGTTGTCATCCAGGGATTTGTACCACGCCTCGATAGCCTTCTGATAGTCCTGATACATATCCGATTCAGGTTCAAAGGGCTCCATCAAGCGCCTGAGCAGCGCGTCCTTGATTCTTGCGGGGCCTTCCTCGATGGCAACCTTGTCTCGTTCCAGGCCATCCACCAAGTCTTGCACGTTGTCCTCGGTGATCGCATCGTCGCGATCCAGACCGTAGGCTGTCTGGAGTTCGTCGAGAATCAAGGTGTGAGGTGTATGTTCCGGGATGCGCCGCAGCAAATCCACCAGGTCTCGCGCCGTCGGGAATTCGNCGGCTGGATAGATGTCGGGAGATTGCGCCAGCTTCGGTTGTTGGTTCCACCAGTGCTGAAGTGCACCATACGCTGCAGCGATGGTGTGATCCTGGCCGGCTGCGCCTACCTCCTCGCTGAACAGGTTGAAGATGCTATTGATGAATTCTTGCTCGGCGTCCGTGATTTCGCGGTACTCCAAGACGGCGTTGGGGTGCTGACCATCCACGAGTTCGAAAACCTGGCCGGCATCCTGAACGGTCACCGCACCCCAGGCCGCGGGATCATGCTTGATGCGTAGACCGTCGCCGAAAGCGCGAATCACCACGCCCAGAAACAGGGAGAGGGCGTACGGTCCTTGCCCAAAGGGCGGATCGACGAGGTCAGCCATCAACTCGCGAACCCTGATGGTCTGGCCAGGCGTAAGCCCCGTGATGCGCTGCATAAGAGCTGCCAGGGCAGGATAGGTCTTGGCATATTTGTTGGTATCCGTCTCGACGCGGTAGGGGACGAGACCGCCTGTAGCTTTGTGGGTCTGGGTGAGCACGTCCGCTTCGGCGAGGGCCTTCTGCAAATAGCGCATGGGACCGGTGTTGGCAGCCAGGCCGGTGTCTACCTCTATCGGCTGGCTGGTTCTCACCAGGGTGTTGACGGCATCGATGAGGGGGGCGTTGTGGCCAGGGCCGAATCTGGAGACGTGGATCTGATTGAGATCGTAGTGGGCTTTGGTGTTGCGTTTCTCGTAGAGCCGGCGCATCAGCAGATCGGCCGGCTCGTACGGATGGTCCGGCTGCGCGACCAAAACGGTGCCGTTGGCCGCATACCAGGTGAGCGCTCTGCCGTCCATGTAACGCTTGCGCGCCTGGAGAAACCCGCCCTTATAGCCGCTGGTCTCGTCCCCGATGAAGTCGTGGTCCAGGCGGGCGCGTTCCTGCAGGGACCACTCATCCAGGGGCTCGGTTTGTTTGATATGCAAGGCGGCCTGCAGTTTCAACAGGCTGTCGCGGATGGGAAGCGGCTCGTTGGGGATACCGACGATCACACGCTCGCGCTTGTTCCCTTCAGCCGCGCGCCTGGCGCGTTGGATGTCGGCTTCGGTTTCACACAACACGTGGACGGCGACGCCCTCGTAGCACTCGCGCCAGCGTGTCTCGGCCTGCAGTTCGTGCTCCAGATACTCGAAATAGCTCACGTCGCCTGTCGGGGAAGGCCGGGGAAGTTCCAACGTTGCCGGCTGGGCCAGGACCCGCAACAGGCGCTTGTCCTCGCCGTACTCTCCATTGTACCCCTTGGCCTCGAGCCACAGGTCGCTCTTGCTGAGTTTTTCGGTTTCAAGGATGGCGTCGGCGAGGTCGGCCGGCTGATTCTCCGGATCGGACACATACAGCTCGATCATCTGCTCGATGTCGCGGCCGGTGCCCGCCTGGCGGAATTCGTAGACCTTGGTCGTCGGGTTCACGTACAGCGTCTTTTCTTCGACCAGGGTTTGCAGGCGGTTGCGCAACTGGGTCTCCTGGGCCTCGGTGTGGCCGTGTAACCCGAACTTCAGATTGTCGAAGGTGGTGGCGATGCCGGCAATCTCGTACACCAGCATCACGTCCAGAATGCGCTTGACCGACCGATCGACGTCGTGTACCAGCGTGGCCGCTGCTGCCTCCTCGACCTGCTTGAGCGACATCTGGTAGTTGCGGGTGTGTTGGCGGATCATTTCCCGCGGTTCCGGGTTGTCGGGGCGCAACTCAGTGTCGAAATAGCGGGTGAGCAAATCGGCTGTGTAGAGGTTGAGTTCGCCGCCGGTGACCACGTCGGTCCGCTCGACGTACCACGGGTAGGAGCCGTCTTCGACCGCGGAGGGCTTGCCGGCAAAGAACGTAAACACCGAGCGGGCCGCCGAACCGATCTCCTTGGACAACGCAATCACGCAGTGTGTTGCCATCGGATGCATGGGATAGATGTTCTCGACGATGCGCTTCCGCAGGACGGGGCCCTTCAGATGGTCGAAGATGCCGGCTTTCTTGCAGTCCAATGCGAATCGATTGAACATGCCCCTGTAGTCTTCCACCGTCTGCCGCCAGGCCGGGTGATCTTTCTGCGGGATGACGACGGCGGCGATGATGTCCTCGATGCCTTCGGAGCGAAGTTGCACGTCCTCCACGCGGTCGCTGACGACCCCGAGGTCTGCCTCTGAGAGTCCGCTGCCGGCATAGGCTTTCAGAGACACTTTGTGACCGGTGCCGATGAAGGCCAGCCGCGAACCGTCTACCCCGTCCTTGCACATCTCGGCGAAGCGCTGGAGTACGTCCATACTGACCTGACCGCGATCCAGGATGTAGCCGAACTCGTCGGCGATGATCACCAGGCCGCGGTAGCGTTCCTGGAAGGCCGGATTGCCCAGAAAGTCGCGTAGAATGTCGATCAGGTTGTCGGCCCGAGGTGCGAAGTCTGCGTCGACGGCGGCGCGGTAGAGTTCTTCGAAGATTTTGAGGGCTTCGGGCTGATATTTGGCCAGGTCCTCCTTGAGGGCTTCCAGGGTCACCTCGGGGTAGCGCTGCTCGAGTTGGTCGAGGAAATCACGGAAGGCGCCGGCCAGCCCGCCGGCTTGCTCACGCGTTTGCCAGCGATCCAGTTGCCGCACGGCCTCGTTGTAGTGCGTGTCCAGAAAGCCGGCGAACTCCTCGCGCTGGCAGGCCCGTTGGATCGCTCGCAGGACCATGGATTCGAAGTCATCGCCGACGCCATATTCGGCCAGAGCCACGAGATACCGCCCGTCGCCGCGCCAGGTGCGCAGCTTTTCCGCCTGGACTTCGTCCTTCTGCGCCCAGTTTTGGAAGAAGGCCTCCATCTCCGGCTCGGTGGTTTTCTTGGACAGATAGTTGGCCAGCATGAGGCACAGGTGGGATTTGCCGGTACCGTAGCTGCCGAGGAGCAGATAGACGCGGTTGTCCATCGGCAGTAACAGGTGGGCCAACCGTTCAAAGGCCTTCCGATGGGCTTCGATGGGCATGTACTGCGCCATCCGCCCACGGTTGTCGTCGGGATCGTTGAACTCCTGAACCAGGTTGACGTAGTTGGCGTAACCGGTTTTGATGTCAACGAGTTCGGCTATTTTAGTCATGATAAACCCTCAACAACTGCCTGCGCGATAGGTGACCGGCACTTCTGAGTTTAGGTTCAATTGTGGTCGTTTGATTGCTTATGCAAGCATCCATCATTGGAGCTCAGCATGTAAGTGCCGGTCACCTTGCATACCTCCTCACAACGCATAAAAATCGTCTAAGCGAAACACCCGCGTGTGGCCCAGACGGTTGGGCCGGCGCAGCGGATATTCGGTGATGGCCGGGTCGGATTGGATGAAGAAAATGAAGATCTTCTGGGTGGTGGTGAACCCGTCCAGCCCTTCGTCCACCCACTGCACGAAGCCGCGCTTCTTGCTGCGTGACCAGGTGTTGAGCAGGAAATCGAGATGATCGACGATGATGACCTGGCCGGGCGTTTCCAGGTTCAGCAGGTACTCGGATAGATCATCCAGTCCGAAGCGGTCGATGCGCGCACACCATTCCGGGTTGTTGGGGAATACGTCGAGTAGATCCACGTACACGGCATCCGGCACGCGCACCTCCAGCCGGCGGGCGGTCGCGGTCTTGCCGGCCATGGCCTCGGCGTGCACGACGAAGGCGCGGAAGCGTTCGGCCCGCTGTACATCAATTAGGTCCAGCAAATTGAGTCTGGTCATCGTATATCAGGCAAGCGCTTATGGAGCGCCGCCAGAGTTCCGCAAACAGCGCTCCACCCTTCGACGAGCTCAGGACGTCGCTCTGGGCTACGAATTTCGCCGCTCTGCGAGCTTAAATCGTTGAACTCCCGCCGGGAGTGCCGAAAATCGTAGCCGTGAGCGACGTCCCGAGTCCATCGAGGGGTGGAAGGCGGCTGCTGTCTGGCCGCCTGGAACTCGCGGCGGGGCTATCGCAGGCAGACTACGAACGGGCATAGTACTCGGCCAGCACATCCAACGCTGTGAGCTCGGAGTTGAAACGGATTTGATCCAGGTTGGCCCGCGATTCGATGTCGAGGTATCCGCGCCGGTGCAGGGACTCCAGCATCTCGCGGACGCGCAGCTCGGACAGGTTCATGAGCCGGCCGGGGCTGTTGCTGCCGTGACAGAGATCGGGAATCTCGACCCCCGATGCACCGCTCCGGAAGCGATCGCGGTACAGCAGGGTGATGGCAAAGAAGACCTGGTCCGGCACCCGCGCCGGCCACTCCGACAGGCGATACGCCCCGTTGACCTCGGTGAGGTAGTTGAGCTTGCTGAACCGATAATCGGTGTAGGCACCGAAAAAGGCGCGCAGCTCTTTGGGAATGTGCTGCTTGACACTCTTCTCCGAGAATTGGGCGCGCAGGTCGTCGAACTCTGCCGCAACATCCAGCGTGATCGGTTCCTCGGCCGCCGGCAGGATGTGGTTGGCCATGCGATTCCAGATGACGTGACGCTCTTCCGAAGCGATCTGGTAGTGGCAGACCCACAGCGTGCCGACGTCGTCGAAGAAGGGGTCCGAGCGAACGATCAGTTCCCCCAACGTGGTGGGCTTGTAGACGATGGGTGCCAACAGGCCCATGCCGGCCGCCAGACTGGCCAGACTTTCCACATGGTGCTCTGACAGTCCTACGGCGTCCATCACATCTTGCTTGGGTACCCGCGATGCGTCGGAGCGCTTAGTTACATAGGTCAGCAGCCGGCTGATCTGATCGAAGCGCGGGGCGTAGCCCTTGGTCATCTGCAGCTTGGCGTCCTCGGGCAGTGTGTTATTCATCGCCGGACTCTTCACCAAGGATTGTCTCGGCAATTGCCTGAGCTAAATCTACAGCCTCTTCCGCAATGGCCAATGCCTCACGAGCATCCTCCTCGTCAAACAGCTCCCAGGGCGTCAGGCCTTCGAACTCGTCTCCGTAATCCGTCTGCACGTGCACGTCGAACCCAAGCATCTCAGCACACTCGGCGACCCGCTGAACCTGGTCCTTGCACGTGGCCGGAAATTGGTCATCCTGAAGTGCCTGGCGAAGCAGCGATGCCGGATTATGCGTGCGTCCGACGGGAGCCACCAGGGCCAACACAGACTTCGCTGCATTCTCTACAGCGAGCTGGGCATTGTCCACGGCTGACCGCCAACGATCGAGCGCGACGTCCTGGCAGCTCTCGTCGAGAAATCCCTGGGCTATCTTGAGACGGTATTCTACGCTAGACGCCACGCGGCACCTCGTCCCAGTCGAGGGTCCAATTGAAGCCGGGGAATTCTGTCCACTGCCAGGCGAAATCCCGCCCTGTCTGTTCGCGTCGCAGTCCCTTCTCGCGGATCAGCGCTCGCAGTTGGCCTAGCTTTTCCTCGGCGTACCCCGTCGGGTCATACAGGATCACGCCGTCGAGTGCAATATCCAGATACAGAGCCGGCACGGATGCCTCAAATTCGGTAGGGGTCTTGGCAAGAACGGAGATACTGCCACGCCACATGGCCGGCAACATCTTTTTCAGAAATCGGTGGCGCGGAAACACGCGCGCAGGTAGATCGCGGGCGAGCACGAGTAGGTCCCAATCACTTTTCGCCTCCGCCTCACCTCGAGCGTGTGAACCGAAGAGCACGACGGCGATAAGCCGTTCGCCCAATTCCTGTTTCAGGGCTTCGACCACTTCGTCCAGAAAAGATTCTTGTTCTGGCGACAATCTGTCCATCGGTCACTCCTCAAAATCGCTGTGAAGCTTGGTCCCCAAGGCCGGCATACACAATTATGTCTTTTCTAATATGTTTCGCAAATGCAAGTAAAAAGAAACGTATGCCGATTATGCTTAATTCGTTGACCAGCATCCTGAGTAAGCTGTAGCGAAGCGAAAGCTGTAGCGAAGGGTGCGGGTTTGCCTCGAGGCGTTGCTTGAGCCGCACCCTTCGATACGATCTCCACTTCGTTTCGACCTACTCAGGATGCTAACCGACAATTAAGCATAATCGGTACGTATGAAACATACTACGCCCGCCCCTCCACAATCGCGATCTCCTCCTCCGTCAGGCCGTAGAGCCGGTAGACGATCTGGTCGATGAGGTCGTCGGTGAGCTGGATGCGGCGCTTGACCTCGGCCAGCTCTTCGGCCGCCTGGACGAGGGCGGTGAGGTCCGTGTCCACGAACTGCGGGATTTTGGTCAGGCGGAGCTTCTTGGCCGTGGTGCGGGTGAAGCCGCCGGGGAACGATTTGGCGTGCTCGAATTCGCCCAGCGCCGGCAGCGCGTACTGATAGAAGCGCGCTTTCTCGTCGCTGATGCCGGCCAGCCGATGGGCCACCACCCACTCCCGCCGGATGTTACCAGCGCCGTCCTTCTGCCACTCGCGCCACTCGGCCGCCGGATCG
>JAANWY010000354.1 GCA_018263655.1 Anaerolineales bacterium
ATTTACCAAATCGTCGTACATGTCCCCCCATACATTGAGGGGTCTTCAGGATTTCGCGTGGTCAGTCTTCCCCATTGGGCGAAGGTCTCCGATTCTCCGTTGGGCGAAGGTCTCCGATTCTCCGTTGGGCGAAGGTCTCCGACCGAGCCCAAAGACCCAACGGCTGCGGTCAGAGACCTTGCCGAACAAATTCGATGCGTATCATCTCAATATTTCGGGGCTATGTAGGTCGAAATGGTATTTCGACCCGACGATTTACCAAATCGTCGTACATGTCCCCCCATACATTGAGAAGACACTCCGATGCCGCCCCCATCACTAAGAAACCACAGGTACAAAAGCTTCGGAAACGCCCTCTCTATCGTCGTACATGTCCCCCCATATATTGAGAAGACACTCCGATGCCGCCCCCATCATCGAGAAATTATAGGTACAAAAGCTTCGGAAACACCCTCTCTAGTCAACCCGCCAGCAACGACAAGGGCGTACGGCTGCGGCCCGTGAGGGACATTGTGCGCTTCGACAACAATGCGGTAGTGCCCGCGGACCGGCTGGGCGATCTCCACACTCTCCAAGTTGTTCGTACGGTCACGCGTGACGCCATTACCCTGCCACTCGCGGCCGTCCGGTGCCACGACCGTCAGGTCTAAGTCGTTCACGAGCTGTTTTCCGGCGGCCGGCGATCCAGGATAGTCTGTCCAGACTAAGGCCACCTGTAACGGAATAGCGAAATTGACGACGTCGAGCTCGTAGCTTTCGGGGCCATACGGTATGCGGTCTCCCGTCTGGAGGCCGGTCGTGTGATCGTCAAACCAGATCAACCGCGGCGGCGCCCCCACCAGGGAACGATGGAGATTGACGCGTCCCCATCCCTCGACGGCGTTGGGACGCGGCGGAATCTCCCGGGTATCGCCGGTCCCATATTGGCCGGGCGCCATATCAGCCGCGCCGTTGATGAGCGTGGCCTTGATCAACGCGCTGGACGGATTTGACAAGCCCTGCTTCTCGACGTACCACTGACGAACCAAGGCGACAGCGCCGGCCGTCAACGGCGTGGCCATACTCGTGCCGCCGTTGTACACGTAGTTGTCGTTCTCCTCGTAGCCCCCCCAGCTTCCCAGAAACGGCTCGAAAGCGGGATCGTGGGATCGGGCGGACACAATGTTCGTACCAGGCGCGACAATGTCTGGCTTGATGCGGCCATCGTCCGTGGGGCCACGGCTGGAAAAGGCGGCCATGCCATCGATGTTGTCGGACACATAGTCGCCTGCGATAGGCGGGTGCAGGAAGTTGGACGGCCCGAGCCAGAACCAGTTCATATTCCGGCTGCGCGTGGCATTGTCGCCAGGTGGTCGGTGGGACTCCGAAGCGCCAACGGAGATGACGTTCTTGGCCGTGCCGGGCACGTTGAGTGAGTCAGGATCGACGATCCCATCGCCTGGTAGGAACTCGTTTTCTGGCAACGCGTCTTTGCCCGAATTGCCGGCTGCGAACAGGATCGTCATGTCGCGGTGCGACCATGCGAACTCGTCGGCCTGCTGGGCATCCAGCGTGTAACCGCCGAAAGGGTCGTCAGAATTGCCCTCCTCGATGGCGCCCCAACTGTTAGAGTGAATGCGAGCGCCATCATCGTATGCTTGTTGAAATAGAACATTGAAATCCTCAGGCAGGCCCTCAATCTCCCCCGACACTTCATCGGTCCCGAAAGCCTGGACGACGAGGAATGCTTCTGGTGCGACGCCGGCAAGGCTACCATCATACGCATGCGCTGCGGGATCGCTCCCTGAGAGCGCGCCACTGCCGGCGATGGAGCCGGCCACGTGTGTGCCATGACCGACAGGATCGTTCCACGTGCCCCCTTCACCCAATGGATGCGCAGTCAGGACTCGCCCCTCGAAGTCGGCGCTGAGCGTCTCTAGGTTGCCAACGTCTAGCCCCGAATCCGAATATGCGACGATTTGGCCTGCCCCGAAGAGTCCCAGGCCCCACACGCGTTCCACGTTCATGATTTCCTGACGGCGCGCCACGTCATTCAAGAGTCGGTAGCGCAGCGCCGGCTCGATCCAGCGCACAGCCGGTGAGCGGGCCAGACGCGCGATTGCGTCGCGCGGGACCATCACCCGAAGTGTACCTCCGAAGACCGATTCCGTCGAACGAATGACTTGGCCGCCGAGCGCCGCCAGCGCGGTCTCGGTCTCGCGCGCTGCGCCCGGAAAGGTCGAAATGCGCACCTCGACGGACCGATCCGCCGCGTCAGCTTCGCCCGGCTTTCGGTGGAGGGCGGGGCTGATTCGATACCCTGGCTGGTAGGCGCCCACCCAACGCACGGTCGGCAGCGCGGCTACCTGTTTGGCGGCTGCGGCGTCCATCCGAGCGACGAAGGCGTAGTCGGGTATGTAGTCGAACAACTCAGCGCCGGCTGCTGTCACCTCAGCCTTCCACGCCGGTTTGACCGGTCCGCGAAACTGCATCAGGTAAACGCCCGGATTGCTCTCGGGTATCGTTGGCGTGACTCCTGGGGCTGCCGGCCGGCTTTGCAGCGGATCGAAGGAGGCTGCTTGGAGTTGGATGCGGGGGCCAGCGGGCTGCTGTCCGACGGCGGCCGGCGGCGTCACCAGCAAAATGACAGCGACAGCGATCCCGAGGATCGCGTACGAGGCTTGCTTCAACACGCTCTGCAACATGCTCTGCAACATGCACTGCAACATGCACTGCATCAAGGGCGCATCGGAAAGCTGTTCCCAGCGCCCGTCCTCAGAGCGAGTGTCCCGATACTCTCTCAACTCAAGTCCCCGCAACAGACCTATAGCTCGACTTGGCTCCACGGTATGTAGCTCTCCCAGCGCTCAAGCAGGTACGGCTTCAGCTGGACGAACAAGTCGGCCTGGTCACGGATGTGCCGCTCGTACGTTCCGTGGTCCCACTGAGTGGCCTGCTTGATGAGATCGGCCTTCCGGGCGTAGTAGAAGGGGAGTAAGGCGGTGACGACCTTATCGGGATCGCCTTCCCCTTTGTTGTAGACGACGGCAAAGTCGTACGCCACGCGGGCCCATAACGCCGGGGGCATTTCGAGCTGGTATGACCGTTCACCGGTCTGGCGCAGGTTTTGGCGCACACCGTCCCAGTTTTCCGGCGTCAGTACGGTGGGCCAGAGGTCCCAGAACTGGGACAATCCTTTGTTGAAAGCCCCCCAGATAGAATCCAATGCCGGCGGGATTTCCTCCGGCTCTTCGAGATACGTAGAGCCATAGACGGGCACAGAGCGTACAGCGGCGCTCGTGGGCCACGCTCGCCGGTAGATGGTCATCAGGCGAAACATGGTGCCGGCGACTTGTAAGAACTTGGGTTCAAAGCCCACCGCCGGATCTTTGTAGTCGTGTGTCTTTGTGCTCAAGCCAGCCTGGGCTAGTCTCCAGCCCCTGGTGATTGCCAGCGTGGTCATCCAGATGTGGGTACCGAAGCGGGCCACGTCTGTTTCCCACACGTCCTTGCTGGCCAGGAAATCTACAAGATCGCCCACCAAAGCCACCTCACCGCCAAGTGGTTGGCGAAGGTCCGGACCATAGAGCGCGCGCGTCAGCGGGTAGGCCAACAGGTCGTTAATGGCCGCTTCGTTGGGGTGCCGGCTGTAGTAGGGGGTGACAAAGTCGGCGTCGTTGGACATGATGGGGCCGGCTAGTCTTTCGACCCAGGCAGGCGTCACGCTCCGTAGATCAGCATCCATCAGCACCAGGGCCTGCGGATCCAGGCCCTGGGCGATCTCGAACACCGCTCGAATCGCGCTGCCTTTGCCTGACAGCCCTTGATAGAGGGTGACAACTGTCTCGACAGGCTCGGGGACCGGCGTCATCTGTGCGACTTGAACAGTGTCATCTGTTGACAGACCGTCCGACACGACAATGACGCTCCTGGCGTCCGGGAAGTGACGCGCCAGTCCCTCGGCCGTCGCTTCGATGACGGCGCCGATGGTCTTGGCGTTCTTGTAGGTTGGGATACCGACGATGATGTCGGCTGAGCCAATTTCTCGAACTCGTCGTTTGGCGTCGGCGCGAAGGGCTGTATCAACAAACATACTTCTTGGGTCCTCGTTGAATCTGAGATGTTCTCGACGTCGTTGCGTTCTCGTTATCGACTCTGCAAGGGTTGCGGCACACCGGTTGCTGCTTGCGTTGCCGCCTCCGCCGGCGTGGCCGTCCCGGTGAAAACCGCCTCCACGGCGCGTTGCAGGGCGCGTCCCAACTCGTCATGTCGCGGGCCCGTGGGGCGGATCTGTGAATCCTGCAGCAGTTCCGCCAGGAAGGTTAGGTACTCGTCTTCAGTGTTCGCGGGCAATGCCGACAGTCGGGTCGGCAAGTAGTTGGCGGCCACTGCCCATTCCCCCAACCGATCGGGGTCGGTTAACCATTCGATGAGCGACCAAGCGATTTTCTGACGTTCCGGCTGCTGTGCGACCAACACGTAGGCCCAGCTGCTGAAAGTGCTGGTGGTGCCCCCTTCCCGCGTGGGGATAGGGGCAAAGGACGATTTCTGGAAATTCTCCCGACCTGCCAGGTACTCGTGCGCCGACGTGTTGGCCAGGCCAACTTCTTCCGCCAAGTACACTGGCCAGGTGTCCTCTATCGAATTGTACTGCGTGGCCTCTTGCGCGATGACGCCGGCCGCCAAGCCATCAGTGTAGAACTGTAGAATGGCTTCGACAGCGTCTCTGTCAAGAGCCGGTTGACCACTCTCACCGATGAGGCGCGCGCCGGTTCCGTAGTACTGGATGACGAAAGTATCGTTCGCACTCTTACTCTCGCCGGCAACGAGCGACCGGCCGCCGGCCGGGAATAGATACTGCGACGTCCCGCTCAGAACATCGGCCCAGGTGACGGGTGCTGTTGCGACGAGCGCTGTGTTGTAAATAAGATGCTGAACATCGGCCTCGTACGGTAGGCCAAACCAAATTCCGTCGATCTGACCTGCAGCGCGCGCCGGCGCCACTAAGTCTTGGGCCACGTCGGGGCTAATCAGTCCATCGAGGGGCTGAATCAACTCACGTTGCACGGCAGCCCGCAGCTCGCGAATGTCCAAGATTGCCACATCGGGCAGTGCCGCCGGCACTGCGGCAGACGTCGTCGTCAAGAAGTCTAGCATACTACCTTTGCCGTACGGCTTTTTCAGGACGACGTCAACTGTCACATCTGGATTGGCCGCCTCAAACGCCGCAATCTGCGCCGACAGCTTGCGGGCGCCTGCAGTTTGGCCCACTGGACCGAGCGCTTCCGTAGTCCACAACGTCAACGTCACAGTATCTGGTGGGGGTGTTGCGTGTGGTCGAGTAGGCCCGACAGTTGGCGTGCGCGCCTCTGTCGCACGGGCCGAGACCGTCGACTGGGAGGGCGGCTGTTCAGTATGCAATGCCTGGTTAAGCCCGCTACAACTCACCGTGAAACTAGCTGCTAACAGCAACAAGCCGGCAACCAGGAATGGGTTTGCAAATGGGTTTGCAAATGGGTTCGCATTCGCGAATGGGTTTGCAAATGGGTTCGCAAATGGGTTCGCAGATGTTGGGTGCTCTGACATGTACACTCTCTTCGACACAAGTAAGCGTTCAGCTACCCTTGCGAAGGTTAGGAGCAGCCGTGGCAGCGCCCAGGCAAGAGACCGATTTTCGACGGGCGAGGGGCACCTCGACCCGAATGCGAGTGGCAAACCTTCGCAAGGGTTCCCACCACCTGAACGGTTACCACTTCGTTTCGACCTACTCAGGATGCTGGTCAACATGCTGGTCAACATGCTGGTCAACATGCTGGTCAACATGCTGGTCAACGAATTAAGCATAATGGGCACTGAGATCCAAAATGAACCAGGGAGCCCATAGCGCTCCGACTCGCCTACAATTTTAGCACAGTGTCCTCAAGTTAATAAAGCCCAGACTCAGACATTTTAAGATAAGCGTTATGTGAGTGCGAGGCGGTGAAATCACGCCTTCGAACCCTTCGACAGGCCCCTTCAACGGAGCTCAGGACGCCGCCTGGACGCTGAAACTTGTTTCAGGCAATCGGCCATCATGTAGCAGAACGTCCGTCTACGCCTTTCATCTTAAGCATCTGGCTCAGGCCTGCAATTCTAGGTTGGGCTTAAGAGAGGCACTTGGTCAACCTTGCGAAGGTTCGCGAGCTGGTTTCGTTTCGCAACAGAATCGCCCCCGGTTATCACGTGAAAGAGTATGCTTTAAGATTTGATTCATGTTGTATCAACATCTATTTTGTTTCTGTATATCTATTTTAGTAGCCGTAGTAGGGCTGTGGATACTGTGGAAAACTTCGACGCTACAGGGTGCGGTGGACTAGCCGTAGTGGGAGAGTAGGGCCAGGACCACAACATATCTCCCTAATGGGATCCCAAGGTGCGTGTGTTCGTGTGGAAAATTGTGGGGATAATTATTGGAAATAACGGGACAAGTAACGGATAACGTCAAGTGGTATCCAGATCAATCTTGCTCGTATTGCGGGTATGAGTGGGCATATGTAGGGGGTGAGGAAAGGAGCGATACTAGCAGTAGGGTTAGAGGCAAGGCTAGCGGATGCGATGTTGTTGTGAACAGTTATCCCCAATTCGCGCCGGTTATCCACAGTTATTCGCAAGTTATCCACAGGGGCAGGTAGGTTCACCTGCCCCTGTGGATCCACCGAGGGGGATATGGCGGAATGCCGATGGTCTCACAACGCACCCTGCCCGACGCATTGTGAGACCATCGGCGGAGGTGCCATTAGGGACTCGGAAAGAAATAATTATCCCAACCCGCTCCCGCTGGATTTGGCAATCCAGGCCGAGCGAAATGGGACATTTTATTTCTTCCACGTCCCTTAGTGGTTAGCGTTTGCCGTTTGGTACATGTGGTTCTTGATCTCGACGATTTCTCGCCGGTGTCCGTCGTCCTCAGCTACCAGCTTGCTGATCTTTTTATGCGCATACATCGCCGTTGAGTGATCACGGCCACCAACCTCGTCGCCGATTTGGGGGAACGATAGCTCTACTTCCTCCCGCAGGATGTACATGGCGACCTGACGTGGTCGCGAGATGCGCCGGCTGCGTGACCGACTGAGCAACTCTTCCACGGTCAGATCGTAGAACTTGGCTACAATTTCGAGGATGATGGGTACCGCCGGCGGCTCTGGTTTAGCGGCCAGGATATTGGCGAGAGCCCGGGAAGCGGTATCGACGGTCACCGGTTGGTGCATGCACTGCGCGTAAATGACAACTTGATTCAGTGCGCCCTCCAACTCGCGGATGTTGCTCTCGATGTGTCGGGCGATGAGTTCCAACACTTCCGGTGGGATCGGGACAGGCTGGCGCTCGGCTTTCGATTGCAGGATCGCAATGCGGGTCTCAAGGTCAGGCGGTTGGATGTCTACAGTGAGCCCCCACTCGAAGCGGGAGCGCAAACGTTCCTCTAGCGTCGTGAGGCCCTTGGGATGACGATCGCTGGTCAGGATAATCTGTTTGTTAGCGCTGTGGAGGGTGTTGAAGGTGTGGAACAGTTCCTCCTGCGTCTGCTCCTTGCCGGCAATAAATTGAATGTCATCGATCAACAAGACGTCCAGGTCCCGATACTTATCCCGAAAGTCTTCCGTTGTCTGGTTTCTGATGGCCGAAACCAGATCGTTAGTGAATTCCTCGGATGAAACAACGCGTACATGGTGACCACGGACAGCCGGCACGTGACCAGCCGCGTGCAGTAAGTGGGTTTTCCCCAGACCAACTCCGCCATAGATGAGTAGCGGATTATAGCGTACCGCTGGCGTCTCCGACACGGCCACGGCGGCGGCGTGGGCTAAGCGGTTCCCATCGCCGACGACGAAACTGTCGAAGGTGTACTTGGTGTTGAGCTGGATCTGGCCCTTGCTCTCGCCATTGCGTTGCGTTCCATTGCGATTCGCTGGTTGCGCCTTTGGTTCGGGGCGCGTGTTTTCCTTGGCCAAGCCTTGGATGAGTTCCACTTCATCCTCTTCTGTTGCTGAGCTGGCCCGGACACGGAACTTCAGTTCGACTGATCGGCCAAGGATGCCGGCCACGGTTCGTTTGATCTTGCCATGCAGTCGATTCTCTAGCCAGTCTTTGGCGAATGTATTCTGAGCACTTATGATAAACAAGCCGTCCTCGTAGGCGATGACGCGTGTGCCTTTTAGCCAGGTCTCAAACGTCGACCGTGGCATCTGGAGTTGCAACTCGCCGAGAGCGGCTCGCCAAACGGTGTCAATGTCGTGCTCTCTAGCTTTCGAGGCGTCGGATGTTGTGTCTGTCACAATATATCTACCTGATCGATCCGTCCGGCTGTTGAAATTTGGGGCACGGACCCCCACGCCGGAGGCGTAACCAGCATTTGAAGGCCCACGGTGCCGAATTTAGGGACGCGGAACCCCCAAGCCGGCTGACAACCGGATATTCAACAAATTATTAGTTTGTAGCGCTCTGTTGCGCCGAAGCGATCTGTCGTGACCCGGGGATACAATGAGTTTTTCTCTGGATTGCGGGGCTGAACAGATTATCCCGGGTTGGGAAATGTACCCCATCGCCGAACTCATCAACGGTCACGCAAGTATTGTACCAGAAAACGAGGCGAGATGGAAGACCCCTGTCACGCCTCGTGAGCCAGGGCCAGGCAGTGTGCGGATACAACATATTGTGAGTCGAGGGGTCCCTAAGCCCTAGATATTGGTGTTGAGAGCCGTAAATAGTCCCAAAATCGGCTTTCTAACGTATCTTAAAATTGGGGCAACTTTAAGCATGTTAAACGCCCTCGGTTGATAAAGTGGCTAGTTGTTGTTGCGAAGCTTACCTAGTACATGCACTAGAATAGACCGACCCCTTTTTTCGCAATCTTGGCTCTTTGGGATTTCGCGTGGCGCTCGCCGTGGACGACAGTCCACGGCCCCGGATGTGGGGGGGCAACACTTACGTGTGTACCAAATACGGGGACTGTCGTCCCCTTTGAGCGAGAACCCCGCGCGAAATCCTAGATACCCGCAATCTTCAACTGCGACGGAGTACGTGTGCATCCCAAGTTTGTGAAGCCGATGGCCGACGTTCTCAGTCTGCAACAAGTTGCGGCGCCCGGACGCTCGAACTTGTTCGAGATATGGTGTCTCGTACTGGTACGGGAGTTCAGATGATCATGTCATTAACAAATGTGGGATGCACCCCGGAGTACGCAATGCTTTGACACCGTTGGAGCATTCATGTATGCTTGCCTCATGCCAGAAGGATATTTCTTTGACGAGGCGAAGATTTTTGTGAAGAGCGGTGATGGTGGAGACGGTATTGTTGCCTTTCGCCGCGAGAAGTTTGAGCCTCTTGGTGGGCCGGCCGGCGGTCATGGCGGCGGGGGAGGAGATGTGATCCTCTACGCTGACCCAGGGCTAAACACGTTGCTGCCGTTCAAGCGGCGTCAGCATTTTCAGGCCGGCGATGGTGGCCGGGGCGGCGGCAACAAGAAACGCGGTGCTGACGGGGAGGACAAACGGATCTCTGTGCCGGTGGGCACGGTCGTGTGTGATGCCGACACCGGGGAGTTACTGGCCGACGTGGCTCGAGCTGATCAAGAAATCACCGTTGTGCGTGGTGGTCGCGGCGGGCGTGGCAATTCGGCCTTTACGACGCCGACCAACCAGGCCCCCCGGGTGGCTGAGAAAGGTGAACCTGGTGAGGAACGCTGGCTTTTCCTGGAGCTGAAGCTGATCGCTGACGTTGGCCTCATTGGCGTACCTAACGCCGGCAAATCTACTTTGCTATCCGTAGTCAGCGCTGCCCGACCCAAGATCGCACCTTATCCCTTCACCACACTAAGCCCCAACTTGGGTGTAGCCACTGTGGGTTATCGAGACTTTATCGTGGCCGATATTCCGGGGCTCATAGAAGGCGCTCACGAAGGTGTCGGCTTGGGTGACCAGTTTCTGCGCCATGTCGAACGAACGCGGCTGCTGGTTCATCTACTGGATGGCGCGTCACAAGATCCGCTTGAAGATTTAGAATCACTTAATCGGGAGCTGGCGCTGTACAGCCCTCGGCTGGCTGAGAAGCCACAGCTCGTTGTTCTCAATAAGATCGATCTTCAAGATGCTCGGACACTGTGGCCCTTGATTGAGGAGGAGATGGCGCGGCACGATCTGCCGGCCATGGCCATCTCGGCGGTGACCCAGGAAAACGTACGCGATCTATTGCAGCGGATTGCCAGCTTGTTAGATGAGCTTCCCGAGGAGCCGGCGCCGGTCGCTGATGAGTTGCCCGTGTTGCGTCCCGCTGATACAGCAGACGACCTCCGCCTGTTCCGGCGTGGTGAGCGCAAGACACCCGACCAACCGTTGACCTGGCGAGTTGAAGGTGAGGAGGTGGGGCGGATCGCCGCCATGACAGACTGGGATAGCGACGAAGCAATTGCACGGTTCCAGCGTCAACTTCGCGCCTTGGGCGTATTTGAGGCGTTGGAGAGGGCCGGCCTCCAGGATGGAGACACGGTGATCGTTGGCGACATCGAATTGGAGTGGGCGTGGTGACCTCGGTTCCCTGGCGGAGGATGATCATTCCTCGCAGTTGAGAAATGCGGAAAAGATGGGGGTGTGGGGGGCGGCCGCCCCCCACACACCCCCATCTTTTCCGGTCTCTTCTTGTGTAGGCACGAAGTGCCTGAGTAGTCACCAAAAATGATTATGAAAGTCGGGGTGCTGGGAGGGACTTTC
>JAANWY010000355.1 GCA_018263655.1 Anaerolineales bacterium
GGCGATCAGAGAAGACCGGGACCTTCGGCGATCAGAGAAGACCGGGACCTTCGGCGATCAGAGAAGGCCGGGACCTTCGGCGATCAGAGAAGACCGGGACCTTCGGCGATCAGAGGAGACCTTTCACCCAACACAAAAACGCGCGCTACTGACCGCCATCGAGGGAGCCGAACCCTCGACTCTTCGACAGGATCAGGACGTCGTTTCACGCTACTCGGGATGCTAGTCCTGATACATCCTGAACGTTTACTCCCCCTAAACTACCACGTCAATCAATGGACTGTCTGGGGGCGGATTGGTTGATCCGACATCACGTTCCGCTGTGACTGAAGAGGGGGAATAGTTGCCACGGCCTTGAAGCTCTTCACGTCTCTTCTCCGCAGCCTCTCGGCGTGCTTCAACCGCTTTGTGGCCGGCTTCAGCAGCCACGCGACGGTCTTGGCCAGAAGGGTCGCGTGGCGCCAGAGCAGCGCGGCGCACTTGCTGCATCTTGCGTATGGTAGCCTCGGGAGCATCAGGGATTTTAGAAACGTCCAGTTTGACCTCACCTCCCACCGCGTATCGCTGGCCATCAGGGCCGGTTTCATATTGAAAAGTGGGGCCTCCAATGGCGTATTGGCCGGCCGCTGCCTGGTGGGCCTGCTCGTGGGCTCGAACCTTGCGATCTGTTCGCTCTAACGCCTCAAGTTCTTGCTTTTCCTCGGTGGTCAGTCCCGACTCGTCAATCTCGGTGGGCGCTTGATCCGGGATGTCTCTACCCCGAGGTTGTGCACTCTCTCGAGAGGGGGAGGTTGAACCTGATGCACGAGAGATTGTTGGGAATGCCGGCGTAGTCGCTCCGACTCTCATAGGTTATTCTATCGGCAGACCACGTCGTCCTCTTTAGGCCTTATGCGTGAAAGAAGCGTGAATTTTCGCCAATTGGAAAAGGTAACACACCACGAAGATGTGCGGACGACGCCCCCCTCTCCCCCTACCCCCCCCAACCCTTCGACAAGCTCAGGACGTCGCTCTGGGAGAGGGGGAACTGGGCTCCCCTCCCCTAAAGTTTTGCTGATGCCTGCCGATACAAGGTATAC
>JAANWY010000356.1 GCA_018263655.1 Anaerolineales bacterium
TACTCTGTGAAGTCTCGGTAAATCGCAGTCTAGGTTCGTAGTCAGCCACGGAGGCGAAGCCGGAGTGGCGTCCCGGCGCCCTGCGGTACTATGACGGCACTCCACTGCGTTCCGTGCCTGACTACGAACGGGCTCTGCAACTTAGCGAGTCTATCTAACGATCTCCCCGCGCCTGTCTCAAAATGTGAGGACCGGTCTATGATCAACTATCTTGTACGCAGGATCTTGTTCGCCATCGTCGTACTCATCGGCATCAGTATGGTGTCCTTCATCGTCATCCAGTTGCCGCCGGGCGACTTCGCCACCCTGTACAAGCAGCGGCTCATAAACCAGGCCGGCATGTCGGCGGCCGACGCAGAAGCGGCGGCCGACGTTTTCCGAGAAAGATACGGCCTGGACGAGCCAATCTTTATCCAGTACCTCAATTGGGTCAAAGGCATCGTGACCGAGGGCAGCTTTGGCTATTCGATGGCCTATTCGCGGGACGTAGGGGGACTGATTGCCGAGCGATTGCCGCGCACCATTCTGCTGGCCCTACTGGCGCACGGCATTTCCACTGTTGTTGGCGTTATCGTCGGTATCTACATTGCACCTCGCCAGTATAGCTTGGGGGATAACGTCGCTGCGCTCATTGCCTTTATCTTTACATCGGTGCCCCGTTTTTGGGTCGCCTTGGTCATCATATATCTGTTGGTCTTTACATTCGGACAACAACACGTTAGCTCCTTCTTCGCCCCACAGTATGCGCTCGCTCCCTGGTCCTGGCCCAAGTTAGTGGACTTTGTCAGGCACATCTGGCCCATAGTCCTTATCGCCGGCCTGGGGGGAGTAGCCAGGAACATGCGCGTCATGCGCGGGAATCTCTTGGACGTGCTGAACGCCCAGTATGTGACCACCGCCCGCTCCAAGGGATTGACAGAAACGAAGGTGATGTACAAACACGCCGTGCCCAACGCCTTGCACCCAATCGTCATGTATCAGGGGATGGTGTTGCCCTACATGGTACAGGGCGAACTGGAGGCGGCGATCGTGATGAGTATACCGACCGTCAGCCCTATGTTCTACGATTCCCTCATCAATCAGGACATCTACATCACGGGCAGTATCCTCCTGATGTATGGCGTGATGTTGGTGATAGGCAATATCTTGGCCGACGTCTTTTTGGCCGTCTTGGACCCCCGCATCCGATACACCTAGGGCCCACTCGAATCGACGATCATGTTGGGAGTTGAGCCATGAATCAAACGGATCTTACCGAGCTTACAGCCGCCGGCGCTCTGGAAGAAGAGCAACACGAGAGCTATTTTCAACTCGTCTGGACAAGGTTCAGGAAGAGCAAGCCGGCCATCGTCGGCGGGCTGATGATCATTGGACTTGTCATCTTGGCGGTGTTTTCGGACTTTTTCTCGCCCACCGACCCTCTACAACTCGACATGCCGGCTAGCTTCACACCACCTCAGCGCATCCACTTCATCGATGACGCGGGCACGCTCCACCTGCGGCCCTTCACCTACAATCAAGTGGTCGAACTTGACCCCACGACCTATGCACCCCAGTGGACGGAGGACAAGAGCCGGCGTTACCCCCTCAAGTTCCTCGTGAGGAGCTGGGAGTGGAAGCTGTTGGGCGTCATCCCGACTCAATGGCACCTCTTTGGTGCGGAGGAGGGCGGCACAGTCTATCTCCTCGGCACCGACAAGTTTGGCCGAGATTTGTGGAGTCGGGCCTGCCGTGCAGGGCGCATCTCCCTGACCTTGAGCTTGTTCGCCACCCTCATTAGCGTCGGCGTCGGCTCTGTCATGGGCGTCGTATCTGGCTACTACGGCGGCTGGATTGACACGGTGTTGCAGCGTTTCATCGAGTTCGTCCAGTCCTTTCCCCAGTTGCCTTTGTGGATGGCGCTGGCCGCCGTCATCCCGCCCACCTGGAACTCGTTTCGCATTTTCGTCATCATGTCTTTCATTTTCGCCCTTTTGGGTTGGACTGTGCTCGCCCGGGAGGTGCGCGGCAAGGTGATGTCCTTTCGAGAAACGGACTTTATCCTGGCCGCCAAGGAGATGGGGGCTTCCGACCTGCGCATTATCTTTCGCCACCTCTACCCCAATTCTCTGAGCCACATCATCGTCATCCTCACGCTGACCATCCCACAGATTATTCTAGCCGAGGCTTTTCTCAGCTTCCTGGGCATCGGCATCCAGGAACCCCTGACGAGTTGGGGGCTGCTCATGCATGACGCCCAGAACCTGCAGACGTTGGGCACGCACCCCTGGATCATGAGCCCCGTCATCTTTATCATCGTCGCCGTGTTGGGTTTCAACTTCTTGGGCGATGGGCTGCGAGATGCGGCCGATCCGTATTCTATCGTGCGATAATTGCTGAATTGCTGATCCTTGATTGGAGGTGTACGCATGAAACATGTCTGGATTCCCATACTGGTCATAATCTTGATCGCTGCTGGGTGTGCGACGGTGGTCGTGCCGCAGCAAGGATCGATCACGGCTCCGCCAACTACACAGCCGAAGCAAGAATCTGTCGCCCCCACGCTGGAGCCTACGCCTCCGTCGGACACGCTGGCCGGCGTTGTCCGTGACGCGGAGGGGCCAGTGGCCGGCGCTATCGTCCGGGTGCAAGCCACTGATAACAAGACGACCACCGACGATGACGGCTCTTTTACGTTGAGCGGCTTGACGACCACTGTCCCGGTCACGGTCACCGCTGCGGCCGAAGGTTACTTCTTTGGGTGGGCCACCGGCACTATCGCTGGGCAGGACTCTATCACTATTACCGTTGAACCCCACTACACCACTGACAATCGGGAATACGAGTGGGCGGCAGCTTCCGAGATTTGTAGCGAGTGTCATGGACCGGCTGCCTACCCCGAGTGGAAAGTCGATGCTCACTCCCAATCCGCCGTGAACCCTCGTTTTCTGAGTATGTACGAAGGCACCGATGTACACGGCAATGAGAGCCCGCTTACCGGGTACAGTTATGGCTTTCCAAAGGCACCTGATGACTTCTCTCAGCCGTACTATGGCCCGGGCTACAAGATCGACTATCCCAATCGAGCCGGCAATTGCGCTGCCTGCCACACACCGCTGGCCTCTTCCGCGCCCCAATACACGTGTTCCTGGCTAGGGTGCCACACCGATGAAACAGCGTTGAAGGCCGAGCAAGCATTTTCGCAAGAGCATCGACATCAGCTCGAGGGTATCAACCCCACTGGACTCACCGGCAGTGCTGCCGAAGGGATATCTTGCGATTTCTGCCACAAGATCGGGGATGTGAACCTCGACCCGGCCACGGGCTTACCCCATACAGACAAACCGGGCATCCTCTCCATGCGGCTGTACCGTCCGGATGACGAGCAGCAGCTTTTCTTCGGTCCCCTTGACGACGTGGCCGCAGAGGTGGATAGTTACCTGCCGTTTCAGGAGCAGAGCGCCTTTTGTGCACCCTGTCACTACGGGGTCTTCTCGGCCGTTGACGGCAAGTATGGGGGCGTGGTGGTCTACAACTCGTTCGGTGAATGGTTGGAGAGCCCCTACAGTGACCCAGAAACTGGCAGGACCTGCCAGGACTGTCACATGCCGACGGTCGACTACGAGTACTTTGTCTACCCAGAGAAGGGAGGACTGCGCCGCGATCCCAACCGCATCCACAACCACACCATGCCTGGAGCAAGCAATGAAACACTTTTGCGGAACTCCGTCACGATGACCACGACGGCGCAGCTAGAAGGGGACGAGGTGCTTGTTGAAGTGGGCATCACCAACGACAAAGCCGGCCACCATGTTCCCACCGACTCACCACTACGCCACGTTATCCTCATAGTGCAAGCCACCGATGCTGGTGGCAATTCGCTGCCGTTGCAGGACGGGCCGGTGTTGCCCGAATGGACTGGCAATTATGCCAGCCAACCAGGGCGGTACTACGCCAAGATCCTGGAAGATAAGTATACCGGCGAGTCGCCGACAAGCTCCTACTGGCGGGACATCAGCTTGGTGGAGGACACGCGGCTGGCCGCTTTCGCTTCGGATGTCAGCCAGTACACCTTTGCGGCGCCGGTTGAAGGCGCCGTCACCGTCGAAGCGCACCTCATCTTCCGCAGGGCCTTCCAACGATTGATGGAATGGAAAGACTGGGACACGCCCGACATTGTGATGGAAGAAGAGACCATCAAAATGAGGCCTTGATCATCTTTTCGGCCGTTGGCTTCCGCCTGCTCCCGCTGGATTTGGCAATCCAAGCCGAGCTAAGTGGTCGAAACGATGATCATACCTCAAAGTGACAAATGGCAGATGATCAAAAAGGCAACTCATTATGGAAGCCAAGGATAACATCATCCTCGAAGTCAAGGATCTCAAGCAATACTTTCCCATTCGGCGGGGTTTTCTCCAACGCGTCGTCGGCCACGTCAAGGCCGTAGACGGTGTGAGTTTCTTCATCCGTGAAAACGAGGTCCTGGGCTTGGTGGGGGAAAGCGGCTGCGGCAAAACCACGACGGGCCGGGCAATCCTCCGCCTCTACACTCCCACGGCGGGGGAAGTCTGGTACCGTCGTCGGAACGGAGAGTCGGTGGAGATTTCGCGCATTAGCCAGAAAGAGATGAAGCCGCTGCGCCGGGAGATGCGCATGATCTTCCAGGACCCCTTCAGCTCGCTTAACCCGCGGCTGACCGTGAAAGACATTATTGGCGAGCCACTCATCATCCACGGCGTGGCCAAGGGGAAAGAAATGGAAGACCGTGTCGCGGCGTTGATGAGGGAAGTGGGGCTCGACCCGGCCCTTATGCGCCGCTATCCTCACGAGTTCTCTGGCGGCCAGCGCCAGAGAATCGGCTTGGCGCGCACGCTTTCGCTTAGCCCGCGCCTGATCATCGCCGACGAGCCAGTATCCGCCCTTGATGTATCCATCCAAGCCCAAGTACTAAATCTCTTGCAGGAGCTACAGGAAAGACTCGGGCTTACCCTCCTATTCATCGCCCACGATCTATCCGTAGTGGAGCACGTGTCCGATTGGATTGCGGTGATGTACGTGGGTAAGATCGTCGAAATGGCCAAGACGGGAGAGTTGCTCAGACACCCCCGGCACCCATATACGGAGGCCCTGATTTCCGCTGTTCCGCCGGCCGACCCGGACATTCGCCTGGATCGGATCGTTCTGGAGGGCGACGTTCCTAGCCCTGTGGATCCACCGGCGGGCTGTGTATTCCACCCTAGATGCCACTATGCCAGGGATGCGTGCAGTCAAGAAATACCGGAACTCGTTGAGGTCAAACCTGGACACTATGCCAGTTGCCTCTTTGCCGCCGAGTTTGAATTACGGGGGATTGGAGACTGAACGTGAGAAAGTCAAGAAGCCTTGCTTTTCTAGCCTACCTGCTGAGCATTTTGGGTTGGTTTTACGTGTTACTCTTCCACAAGAAGGACAAGTTCGCCGTCTACCACGCCAAGCAGTCCGTGATGCTCACAATCTTTGCTGTGGCTACGCCAATGGTCTGGGCCCTTATTTCGTGGATTCTTGCCTGGATCCCATTGGTGGGTTCCGTTGTCGCCGCGACCCTGTTTTCTCTCGTCATCGCCGCGTACATTCTCCTGGGTGCGGCCTGGATCGTCGGTATGGTCTACGCCTTGCAGGCCAAGAGGGAACTGGTCCCCGTGGTGGGAGGATGGGCAGAGCGGTTTTTCATCGGCAGTGAAGTAGTCTGACGGCCGATCGGCAGAAAGAAGGTTTACGGATGCCCAAAATCACACTGATCGGCGCCGGCAGCGTCGTTTTCACCCGCAATCTGTGCAGTGACATTCTGCTGACGCCGGCACTGCAAGAGAGCACCATCGCGTTGATGGACATTGACCCCGAGCGGCTCGCCCAGGCTCGGGATCTGGTCCAGGCGATCGTCGATCAACGCGGGCTCAAAACCCAAGTTGAGGCCACCACCGACCGCTGCGAGGCCGTGCAAGATGCGGATTATGTGGTAACGACGTTCCAGCAGGGTGGCCTGGACGCTTACGCCCTAGACATCGAGATCCCCCAGAAGTACGGCATAGAGCAGTGCGTGGGCGATACGCTGGGACCAGGCGGCGTCTTCCGCGCCCTGCGCACCATTCCGGTGTTAATTGACCTGTGCCACGACATGGACGATGCGGCGCCGGATGCGCTGTTGCTGAACTACGTCAACCCGATGGCGGCCAATTGCTGGGCCGTGGATGCGGCCACGGGCCGGCCCCACGTGGGGCTGTGTCACAGCGTGCAGGGTACCAGCGAGATGTTGGCCGGATGGATCGATGTGCCCTACGACAAGGTGGTCTTCTTGTGTGCCGGCATCAATCACCAAGCCTGGTTCCTGGAATTCCGCCGCGACGGAGAGGACCTCTATCCGCTGATCTGGGGGGCCATTGAACGGGAAGAGCTCCGGGCCCGCGAACCGGTGCGGATCGAGTTGATGGAGAATTTCGGCTACTTTGTGACAGAGTCCAGCGGTCACGCCAGCGAGTATGTGCCGTATTTTCGCAAGAGCGCTCAAATGGTGAATGAGGAACTCGTACCGCGCTTCAAGGAAACGTTCAACGACTGGGCCACCTATGAAGGCAGCCACTGGTTCGACTTTGGCCGGACCGGCGGCTATCTGCGTCACTGCATCGAGCGGTTCGCGAACTACCAGGAGGAGTTTCAGGACCTGATTGCCGGCGTCGCAGAACTGCCCACCGAGCGCACCCACGAGTACGGGTCCTTCATCATGGAGGCGATGGAGACCAATGAGCCGGCACGCATCAACGGCAACGTCCCCAACCGCGACCTGATCACCAACTTACCGGATGGCTGTTGCGTCGAAGTGCCGTGTTTGGTGGATGGCAATGGGGTTCAGCCTACGGCTGTCGGGGCGTTGCCGGCCCAGTTGGCGGCCCTCAACCGTACCAACATCAACGTCCAGGAGATGATCGTCGAGGCCGCGCTGACGGGCAAAACCGATGCCGTCTATCACGCCGTCGCTCTCGATCCCCTGACAGCCGCCGTCTGCACGCTGCCTGAGATTCACGCGATGGTAGACGAAATGCTGGAAGCGCAAGCGCAGTGGCTGCCGCAGTTTAAGGGCTAGCATGGCCTGGGCACCGAGTCTGTAGGGCGATTTTGCTGATCGCCTCTGTCACCCGTCGGATAGCAGATCCGCCCTACAAACTTGGGATGCGCCCCCCTAGCTCATAGCTTTGCGTTCTTGGATGAACCGTGCTACTATCAAGATATAAGCCGGCTTGACTTCGATGCACTATCACAGGAGCCCACGCCGATGACTCAGTTCGACATGTGCTCAAGGTGCTCATTTCTTCCTTCAGTGAGGTCTTCGCTGCTTGGCTCTTGGGTAGTCCGCCCCAACACGTCTACCCTATCAACGTCGAACTGCCGGCCTCGGCCTTGCGCGGCGATCTGATCTTCGACGTGCTTCAGGCTGATGGCACACCGCTATTGCTGCATATCGAGTTGCAGGGGCGCGGCAGCCATGACCCGATGCCCTGGCGGATGTTGGACTACATGACCCGCCTGGCGCGACGAGAGTTGGGAGACCGTCCACCTGATGACGTGCCCCGGCTGCTCAGTGTGGTCATTTGCCTCGGGCAGGGGGTAGGAACGAACGACACAGGACGTTATGAACTGGTGGGGCCGGATGGCTTGCTCAGTCTGAGCTGGCGCTACAGGCCGATTCTGTTGTGGAAGATGAAAGCGGAGGAGTTGCTGGCGTTGGAGGAGCCGGCGTTTCTGGCACTGATCGGTCAGACGCGGTTGGATGAAGCGGAACGAGAGGTAGAGGAGGCGGTAGCGCGCATTCAGCAAGTTGAGAATGAAGTGCAGCGCGGTCGGTTGCTGGCAGCGCTGGCAAGCTTGATAACGAGTGAGGAGGCAGTGCAAGTGGTCGAGAAACTGTTGGACCCACTGGAGGAGTACTTGTTGGAATTGCCCGCCCAACAACGCATTTTGCGAATGGGCCGCGAGGAAGGCCGTGAAGAAGGCTTAGCCGAGGGGATCGCTAAGGGCCGTGAGGAAGGCCGTGAGGAAGGCCGTGAGGAAGGCCGTGAAGAGGGCCGTGAGGAAGGCTTGGCCGAGGGGATAACTAAAGGCCGCGAGGGAGGGATTCTGGAAGGATTGCGCGAGGCCATCGAGGAAGTGATTGTTGAGCGTTTCGACCCATCGGCCCGCGAGTACCGCCAGGTCAGCCGGCGACTGGAAGACCTGACCAGCGAGGAACTTCTGCAACGTGTGCTCATCGCTGCCATTCAGGCGGAGGATATGGCCGCCTTCACTTCGCGCCTGGCTGATGAACTAGCCGACGAATAGCCGGCCGGATTACGGACCATCATTCTGATTTCACAGAGCTTCTCACCGAGTGGAGGAGGGCCCTCATGACGAAAATCGCCTTCATCGGCGCCGGCAGTTTGGGATTTACGCGCAAGTTGGTAAGAGACATCTTGACCTTCCCCTTGCTAGAGGACGCCACGCTGGCCCTGATGGACATTGACGCCGAACGCTTGGTATTTGCTCAGAAATCTGTTCAACGTATCGTAGACCTGGGCAACTACCCGGCCCGGGTAGAGGCTACCCTGGACCGGGTGGAGGCGCTGAAGGATGCGGATGTGGTGCTGGTCACGATCCTGGCCGGCGGCACGGACGTGTGGCGCCACGATATCGAGATCCCCATGAAGTACGGCGTGGACATCAACATTGGCGACACCCGTGGCCCTTCCGGCATCTTCCGCGCCCTGCGTACGATTCCGGTGATGCTGGACATCGCGCGCGACATGGAGCGCTACTGCCCGGATGCCGTCATGCTTAATTACACCAACCCGATGGCCATGCTATGCCACGCCCTGCAGCGCGAGACCGACATCCGCCTCACCGGGCTGTGCCACAGCGTGCAGGGCACGGCTCAAATGTTAGCCCGCTGGATCGGTGCTCCCATGGAAGAGATTACGTACACCTGTGCCGGCATCAACCACATGGCTTGGTACCTGACGTACGAGTGGAACGGCCAGGACGCCTACCCCCTCATCCGCAAGGCCATCACCGAGCAGCCGGACGTATACAACGAGGAGATCGTGCGCAATGAGATGTTCTTGCATCTCGACTACTACGTCACCGAATCCAGTGGTCACAATTCCGAGTACAACTGGTGGTTCCGCAAACGCCCCGATCTGATTGAGAAGTACTGTATTCACGGTACCGGGTGGAATCCAGGCCAACACGCCTACATCCTCAAGGAGTACCGCGAGCGCGAGGATACGTGGCGCGATGAGGCGAGAAAGTGGTTTGCGGACGACGCACCCATCTCACTGGAGCGGGGACACGAGTATGCGGCCTACATTATCAACGCGCTGCAAGGGGGCGAGCCCTTTGAGTTCAACGGCAACGTGCCGAATGCAGATCTGGTGACCAACCTGCCCAAGAACGCATGTGTGGAAGTGCCGGTCTGGTCCAGCCGCAAGGGGCTCAGCCCGGTGCACGTGGGCGCGCTGCCGTCTCAATGCGCCCTACTCACCAACCTGAGCACCGGCATCGAAGAGCTGGCTGTCGAGGCGGCCCTCACCGGCGATCCGCGTCTCGTCTTCCAGGCCATCGCCCATGATCCGCTGACCGCGGCTGTGCTTTCGCTGGCCGAGATCCGGCAAATGACGAACGAGATGTTCGAACAGAACCGAGACCACCTCCCCCAGTTCGAGTATTACGAAGTGTAGGGGACCGTATCGTGAGCAAACAAAAGCCCAGCATCCTGCTGATTACGAGCGATCAACAACACTGGAACACACTCGGGGGCACGAACCCCGAAGTCGAGACGCCGAACCTGGACAAACTGGCCTCAAGTGGCGCGATGTTCAGTCGGGCATATTGCCCGAACCCCACCTGCACACCTACACGGGCCTCGATGATCACCGGTCTGTATCCCAGTCAGCACGGGGCATGGTCTCTCGGGACCAAACTCCCGGAAGATGAGCATACCGTTGGTGAAGACCTCAGTGGCGCCGGCTACCACACTGCCCTCGTCGGCAAAGCGCACTTCCAGCCGTTGAAGGGCACGGACGAATTCCCGTCGCTCGAGTCCTATCCCATTTTGCAAGACCTCGATTTCTGGCGCGACTTCGACGGACCATTCTACGGCTTTGATCACGTGGAGCTAGCCCGCAATCACACAGACGAGGCCCATGTCGGCCAACACTACGGTTTGTGGCTGGAGGAGAAAGGCTGCACGAACTGGCGCGACTACTTCCGTCCGCCGACGGGAAACAACGACTCGCTGTACAGGACCTGGAGCATTCCCGAAGAGTACCACTACAACACGTGGATTGCCGAGCGCTGCTGCGCGTTGCTCGAAGACTACGATCGTAGCGGTGAGAGTTTCTTTCTGTGGTCCAGCTTCTTTGATCCGCATCCGAAGTACCTCGTCCCAGAGCCATGGGACACAATGTACGATCCGGAGGAGATTACGGTTCCCTCGATCGTCGAAGGGGGGCATGAAGGCAGCCCGCCCCATTTCGGGATGACGCAGGAAGAGGAACCGGATTTCTCTGCGTATCAGGAGCCCGACGGCAACCTCTGTCATGGATTCCACTCCCATCTGCAGGATCGGGAGGAATTGGCCAAGGACATCGCCATCTACTACGGCATGATCAGTTGCATGGACAAGTATATTGGCCGAATACTCGCCAAGCTTGATGCGTTGGGGTTGGCGGACAACACGCTAGTGGTTTTCGCGAGTGACCATGGCCACTTCTTCGGTCAGCATGGTTTGATTGCGAAAGGGGCATTTCACTACGAAGATCTGATTCGCGTGCCCTTCATCGCACGTTGTCCAGGCGAGATACCGGCAGGCGTAACATGTGATGCGTTGCAGAGTCTCGTCGATTTGGCGCCCACGTTCTTAAGCTTCGCCGGCATCGATATTCCGCGCCGCATGACGGGGTTGGACCAGAGAGACGTGTGGTGCGGAGAACGGGACTCGGTGAGGGAACACGTCATTGTAGAGAATCGGCACCAGCCTACCACACTGCATCTCAAGACATATGTCGATGAGCGCTTCAAGATGACCGTCTACTACAATCAAACGTATGGCGAGTTGTTCGACTTGCAAGAGGACCCGCAGGAATTGAACAATCTGTGGGATAGTCCCCAGCACGCCCAGCTCAAGGCAGAGCTTCTGTTGAAGTTTTTGCATGGCGAAATGGGCAAAGAGCCACTGTGGATGCCGCGCATAGCGGTCGCGTAGATAGTATCAATAGATCACAAGGCCCCGCTGGATCGTGACCCAGTGGCTGAACGTGGACCCTCGTCCACTCTGAGCGTTACAATGTGATGTACTGAATATGTAAATAATTGGTGACTACTCAGATACTTCGCACCTACACAAGAAGAGACCGGAAAAGATGGGGGTGTGGGGGGCGGTCGCCCCCCACACCCCCATCTTTTCCGCATTTCTCAACTTCGAGGGGCGGTAGCCTAAGTAGTTACAATAATTGGTATCTTCTTTGGAGGCAATTCTGTGCCTAAGATCGCTTTCATCGGTGCCGGCAGCACCGTTTTCGCCAAGAACTTGCTGGGTGACATCCTCAGCTTCCCCGAACTGGCTGATTCGACCATCAGCCTGCACGACATTGACCCCGAACGCCTGCGCACGACCGAGATTGTGGCGCACCGGATAACCGATACACTGGATGTCCATCCGACTATCGAGGCGACCACCGACCGCCGGCGTGTCCTGGACGGCGCCGACTATGCTCTCAACATGATTCAAGTCGGAGGCTACGAGCCGGCCACTGTCACCGACTTCGAGATTCCCAAGAAATATGGCCTGCGCCAGACCATCGCCGATACGCTGGGCATCGGGGGCATCATGCGCGCCCTGCGCACCATTCCGGTGCTGCTGGAGATGTGCCGCGACATGGAGGAGCTGTGTCCTGACGTGGTTCACCTAAACTACGTCAATCCGATGGCCATGAATTGCTGGGCCTTGGACCGCGCCACCAACATCAACACGGTGGGGCTGTGCCACAGCGTTTTTCACACGGCTCAGGAACTGGCACGCGATATCGGGGTGCCGATTGAGGAGATCAACTATCTGTGTGCCGGCATCAATCACATGGCCTTCTACCTCAAGTTCGAGCGCGATGGCGAGGACCTCCACCCTTTGATCCGTCAGGTCGTGGAGGAAGGCCGCGTGCCCGAGTGGAACCAGGTACGCTACGAGATGTTCCAGCGGTTGGGCTACTTCGTCACCGAGTCCAGCGAGCACTTCGCCGAATACGTGCCCTGGTTCATCAAACGCGACCGCCCCGACCTGATCGAGCGTTTCAACATTCCGCTGGACGAATATATTCGGCGTTGCGAATTGCAGATCAAGACTTGGGAGTTCACAAAGGACAAGTTGGAGCGAGATGTTACACCGTCTGAAGAGACCGTCCGTGAAGTGCTCGCGGAAGCCGATGTCGCGCCGGCCGTGGTCAAGGGTGTGCTCCGGAGGCTAGAGAACATAGATGAAGTGGAACGTAGCGGCGAGTACGGTTCCCTCATCATCCACAGCCTCGAGACCGGCGTACCTCGGGTGGTGTACGGCAACGTGACGAACGCCGGCCTGATCGACAATCTGCCTCAGGATTGCTGTGTGGAGGTGCCGTGCCTGGTAGACGAGAACGGCCTGCAGCCCACGCGCATCGGCAGCCTGCCACCGCATCTAGCGGCGTTGATGCAGACCAACATCAACGTGCAAGCGCTCACCGTCGAGGCGGCCCTCGACCGTAAGCGCGAGCACATCTATCACGCCGCCATGCTCGATCCCCACAGCCCAGTCACTGTAATCACGGGCTTCGACGGGGTCCTCGTCATGCAACTGGCCAGCCTGGTAAAGCTCGTAGAAGTACTGAGAGCGCAATCCATAGCGAGCTTCGTAGTGCCAGAGCTCCTCGTCCATCGCATGAATGTCCTGGATGATCTCTGTCAAGGTCATAGTTGACATTGCACCTGCCTCAGTTATCTCATAGTTTCGATGGTGTTGTAACCGTGATGTCAATCGATCCTATTGTAGCACACCCCAAGGCTGGCTGGCCACCATTTCGCCCGCCGGCTCAATCCTGACCAATGCCGGCCAACGCATGCTGCCGGCGATACATCTGGCTGTACAAACCCTGCCGCGACAGCAGCTCATCGTGGTTGCCCGCCTCGACGATGCGGCCATCCTCCAGCGCGATGATCTTGTCCGCGTTGCGGATCGTCGACAACCGGTGCGCGATCACCAGCGCCGTACGACCCGCCAACACCTGCTCCAACGCCTGCTGAATCAGATACTCCGCCTCGGCATCCACCACCGACGTCGGCTCGTCGAGAATCAGAATGCGCGGATTCGTCAACACCGCCCGCGCCAGCGCAATCCGCTGGCGCTGACCACCCGATAGCTTCACCCCGCGCTCGCCAATCTCGGTGTCGTAGCCACCGGGCAGCGCCAAGATGAAGTCATGGGCGTAGGCCGTCCTGGCCGCAGCCACCATCTTCTCCTCGGTTGCATCAGGCCGGCCATACATCAGATTCTCGCGCACCGTGCCGCTGAACAGGAACGTGTCCTGCAACACAACCCCAATCTGCCAGCGCAGAGCGGCCCGCCGAAACCGGCGCAGATCGATCCCGCCAATGGTGATACGCCCCTGGTTAGGATCATAGAAGCGGGGGAGCAAACGCGCGATGCTGGTCTTGCCAGCGCCGCTGGGTCCCACCAAGGCCACCACCTGGCCCGGCTCGATACGGAAACTCACATCACGCAGCACCTGATCGCCTGTCGTATAGCGGAACGAGACATGCTCAAACGCAATTGGAGCCGGCTGCGTCGGGAAGGGCGTCGCATCCGGCACGTCCTCCAAATCCGGCTCGGCATCCACGAGCTCGAACACGCGAGTGCCGGCGGCGATGGCCTGCTGCACGATGTTGTCGATTTGCGTCAGGTTGTTGATGGGTTCGTAGAAGGAGGCCACGTAAGCGACGAAAGCCACGAGGCCACCGATGGTGAGCGTGCCGGCCAGCACCATCTGTGTCCCCACCAGAATCACCAGCACAGACCCGATAGAGGCAACGAACCCCATGCCGGGAAAGAAAGTCGACCACATTCGGATGCCGCGCACGCGAGCGAGATAGTAGCCTCGGCTCTCGTCAGTGAACCGAGCGAGTTCGCGCTCTTCCTGACCGAATGCTTTGATCACCCGGATGCCCGATATGTTATCCTGTAAGCGGGCATTGATGTCGGCCAGTCGCTCTCGGACGGCCCTGTAGACGGGACGCACGCGCGTGTTGAAATAGCGCATAGCGACAACCAGCACTGGTGCCGGTATCAAGGTGATGAGGGCCAGCTTCCAATTGAGCAGCAGTAGGATCACGGCGGTGCCGATCAAGCGTAGCACGTCCACCAGAAGATGGTCCGAGGAGTGGGTGACGAAGCGCTCGACGGCGTTGACGTCGTTGGTGATACGCGACATGATCTCGCCGGTCTGCCGCGTCTCGAAGTAGCCCAGGGACAGCTTCTGGAGATGGTGATACAGCCGGATCCGCAGATCGAGGATGAACTCTTCGCCCAACACGTGCATGACGTACAAGCGGACGGCGGACAATAGATGCTCGCCGGCGTACACGGCGACAAGGCCGCCGACGAGGAGCGGAAGCCGGCTCACCACCCGGTTGGTGATAACCTCGTCGATGATGTACTTATGAAAGATGGGGGGCACCAGCCGAAGCAGCGTCACGCCAATCATGGCCACTACGCCCAAGGTGACCTGACGCCAATACGGGCGCAGATGGCGGACCAGTCGCAGGAATGTTTGCATCAGCTACCTTGTCAATTGCCCCTGTATCGCAGCCACCGCAGCGGCAGCACGACCAACAAAAACCCAACCAACACCCAACTGGCCCAGTAGTCGAACGGACCAGGATACTTACCCGGATGGGCGGCCGACACCTTGCGCTTGTTCAACTCCTTCACGAACGACCGCGCCGCATCCGGATTGTCCACGCGCTTCCAGCCAACCGTCAACGGCGCCAACCGCAAGCCGGCAATCCGCAGCCAGGCCGTCACCCACAACCCGTCACCCTTGACGCTGGCACTCACATCGGCCACACTGAACGGACGCAGCGCCTGCTGCACCAACCAGGCGATGGTCGGCACCAGCCAGGGCGGGAGCCGGCCATCCTCTGTCGCTTCACCCCCCTGAAACAGCTTCTCGACCTGCTCTAACAACGCACCCCCCAACTCGACCGATAGGCGGTGATCGTGCAGCGTGAGTGTCGCCATCTCAGCCGGATCTTCGGCGCTGCGCGCTGTGTACGTATACGTATCCCTCATCCCACCTCAGCCCCCAAATCTCCCAACGCTATCGTTATCAATTCTCGGGCATGCTCGTCAGCCATCGGATCGTCGAGGGCGGCCTCCAACAGCGGCACAGCTCGCCGATCACCCAGTATGCCCAGAGCGTAGGCCGCATTGGCCTTCCCATTCCCCCACTCGTCAACTTCCCAATCGACCTCCTCGAAAAACTGGACCAGGGCATCGTAAGCTCGCAGATCCCCCTGTCCCACCTCAGCCAAGGGCACAGCCAGCTCCACGCGCGCCGAATCGTTGTCGGAATAGCGGATGAAATCCAACAACGGCCTCAGAGCCGGCTCGCCCATTATGGCCAGCGCATTGCTCGCCGCCTCTGCCACCTCGAAATGATCGGTGCCAATGGTGCCGGCCACAATATCGATGAGCGGACCCACAGCCTCTTCAACCTGAAGCTCCGCCATAATGGCTATCATGTTCTTCAGGAGCAACTCCGTCCGCAGCTCGTACAAGTCCCACGTTTCCCATTCCCGCACGCTGTGAATCAGCAGATCCACATATGCCTCTGGCGGCTCGGGCAGTCTGGACAGTTCCTCGGCCGTCGGGGGAATCTCCGTGTACAGGTAGGGTTCCACGTCGTCGAACAGCTTCCCGGCGTATTCCAGATCAGGGGGCTCAGACTCTTCCTCTTCTTCGTCAGGGGCAGGCGACGGTCTCCGTTCCAGAGCGCGAAGCGTGTGCTCCCACCCGGCTCGCTCCTCTTCGATGTCACCGAGAGGATAAACCTCCTCGCGCGAGCTCAAGCCATCGACGACGCCGTATAGGACCATGGCCCACGCGTCCATCGGAGGCTTGGCATCATCCGACCAACGCTCCCACAATTCTTTCCCGCGCAGGGCCAGGGCGCCGGCCTCGCCAACAAGAGCCAAGGCTTGGTCTTCGTCCTCTTCCACCACGCGATTGGCCTCCCGAAACAAATCGTTGGGGTCTCTGTCGAGATCGTAGTCACCCCGAATGTACGTCCGGAACATCGCGACGAGGGCCGCCGTGGCAGGGATCACGGTGCGATTCATCACCCCGACGGCGTTTTGGTGCCACTGGCGCTGCTGGATCGAGAGTTCTTTGTTCAACCGCTTCCGAAACTGCGAGCGGGACAACACGCCGGCAATCTGCTCCAGCGTGCGCTCAGCCTCGGCTGGCGGCAACTGAAGCGCCGCTGCCAACATCGTCTTGCCGATGTCGTCGGCCGCCATCATCGGATACATGGCAGCCCACATGTGGGGTTCGACAGATGGCGTACGCGCAGTATGTTCGGTCAGGAACGCCTTGAAGTCGGCCGGCTCCCCTCGCTTTCCAAGCCGATACAGAAACTCTTCCCAGTCATAGTCTCCCATCTCAGATCACTCCTAGCTCTCTACCAACGTCCTCGAACGTCTCCAGACCAAAGTCGAGGTCGTCCTCCTCGTGAGCGGCGGAAATCATCACGCGGATGCGGGCCAAGCCCAGCGGCACGGTGGGATAGCCAATCGCGGTGCCGAACACGCCCTCTTCGAACAGGCGCTGCGAGAACTTCTGGGCCAGCGGCGCCTCGCCCAGCATAACGGGCGTAATGGGCGTCTGCGTCTTGCCGGTGTCGAAACCGAGGTCGCGCATGCCGGCCTGGAAGTAGCGTGCGTTGTCCCAGAGCCCGTCGACCAACTCCGTCGACTCTTCCAGCAAATCCACGGCCGCAAGACAGGCGGCTGTGTCCGGCACGGTGGTCGCGCTGGAGAACAGGAACGGCCGGCCCCGCTGCCGCAGCCATTCGACGATGGCGCCATTGCCGGCCACGTAGCCGCCAACCACACCGAAGGCCTTGCTCAGCGTACCCACTTCAATATCGACGCGCCCATGTAGATCGAAATGATCCACGATGCCGCGCCCGCCGTGCCCGAGTACGCCTTCGCCGTGAGCATCGTCCACCATGGTGATGGCGCCGAACGCCTCGGCCAGCTCGGTGATCTCATCCAGCGGCGCGATGTCACCGTCCATGCTGAACACACCGTCGGTGACGACCAAGATGGCGCGGTAGTCGTTGCCGGCCGCCTCCTCCAACTTGACGCGCAGGTCGTCCATGTCGGTGTGCTCATAGATGTAGCGATCGGACTTAGTCAGCCGGATGCCGTCGATGATGGACGCGTGGTTCAGCGCATCGCTGACGATGGCATCTTGTTTGCCGACCAATGCGGGGATCACGGCCAGGTTCGCGCTGAACCCCGACTGGAACAGGATGGCCGCCTCGACGCCCTTGAACTGTGCCAGACGCTCCTCCAAGTCCCGGTGCAGATCCATGGTGCCGGCAATCGTACGCACCGCGGCCGGCCCAACGCCGAAGTCGTCCATAGCCTGTTTCGCGCGCGCCACCAGCCTCGGATGGTTCGCTAGACCCAGGTAGTTGTTCGAGCAGAAATTGAGGACACGCCGGCCCTCGATTTCCAGCCACGCCTCCTGCGCCGAACCCAGGCTTCGAATATTGGCGTACAGTCCCTCATCCTTCAACTCCGCGAGTTGCTCGCGGACGAAACCCAGCCTATCATTGTCTCGTGTTTTCGACATTGTTGCCACTCCCTTGCCAGATACTAGATATGGCGTGTGGGGGGCGGCCGCCCCACATCCCCATCTCTTCTAGTCTATTCTTGATGTCCAGTATAACATAACCCCCTGACATGGTCAAGAATCTGTCCAGGGACACCTGGAGTTTCCCCATAACTTGAATGTCCGGTTGTGTCGCTTGCGAAACGTACATGCCTCGAACAAGTTCGAGCGTCCGGGACGCTGAAACTTGTTTCAGGTCTTGGGCATTTGGCCCTGCGCTTACTTGACATTGGACTTATGGGAAAACACCAAAGGGGCGGGATTGACATCGCCCGTCCACGGTGGTATGATTGCTCGCGCGGGCACGGAACATCCCTTAACTCCTGCAGTTTTCCAAAACAGGGCTTTCGTGCCTCAAGAACAGGTGATTTTGGGCAATCTCGGGTGTCATTTCGCCCAGTTTTCGTCGTGGCGGAAGCCCAAATGCAAAAATGCAGGACTTAAGTTAGATCAAGACAGCATCCTGAGTAGCGAAGCGTATCGAAGGGTGCGGGTTCAGGATAGTACGGTACTTAGGTTCGAGCCGCACCCTTCGATACGGTCTCCACTGCGTTCCGGCCTACTCAGGATGCTAGCCGTGATCTCGACGCGAACTGGTGGCTCATTTATGCCGAGCACTACAGACATTCAGCTACCCTTGCGAAGGTTTGCCGATAGCGTACTGGCTGAAGGAGCTTCATCTGTCGAAAATCAGCCCACTGCCAGAGCCATTCGTAACCTTCGCAAGGGCTTCCACCACCTGAACGGATACCCTGACTCTTGCACCTCGACGTCAAACACCCACCTCAGCGGAGCGGAGTGCGAGACGCACCGATCAGAATTCGCCAGAAGGCGGGCAGATCCCGAAGCCGTGGAAAGAAGGCCGGCGTCTGCTGCCGATACGCCTGATAGCGATACCCGAACCGCTCCTGGAGCTCTTTCTCCTCCAACCAACACCACACTGCCAGTTTCGCCAAGTAGACCAGCGCGCACCCGAAAGCAAGTGCGTTGTTGCTCAACAGCGCAACGCCAATGACGAGGTGGGCCATCATCGCGTAGAGCGGATGCCGGAGATAGGCATAGAGCCGGCTCTGCACCAGGTGATCGTCCTCCGGAAAGTAGCTGTATACCAGAGCGGCGCGCGCAAGGCCGAAGCTCACAATGGCTCGCCGGCCTAACAACACGCCCTGAACGATGCTGAATAGCCCAACAGGAACGACAACCACCGGGCTAATCAGAGCCGGCCCCGACAGAAACGCTGGGCGCAGGATGCCCTCTAACATCAAGATGGCGGCCGGCAAGAAGAACCTCACGGCCGCATGGAGGTACGCCCGTTCTCCGTAGCGCTCCCGATACGCCTGCCGGCGCCCCATGAACCCATAGCTCATGATCAGTAGCCAGACCACTTCGATGAGGACCTGGGTTGTGATGGCTCCCCCGGGGAGCTGGGCATCGAGGGCCGGCAATCCGGCCGTCACGGCGAGACTCAGCACGACGGCCGCCGCTATTGTCACCGGCACGAACCCCGAATGCGGCAGCCCAAGCTTGTCTGTCAACAGAGGTACCTCTAGCTGATCCATTATGCGTTTCGATCTCTGCCTCGTTGCAATGTCAATCCCCATTGATAAAGATCAGGACCCTTGTTATTATAGGAAAAAGCTTCGATGAACTCGGGACGGCCTCAGCCCGCAACAAGTTGCGGCGTCCGGACGCTCGAACTTGTTCGAGATGGTGATTCATATTGGCCCGAGCGTTCAGGTGATGATTGCATCATTAACGAATATGGGATGCGGCCCCGCGTCAGCCGCGACTGCGCCCCCTTGTCTCTGGCAACAACAGGGCCAGTGGCACGCCGAGGAGCGGCACGAATACAATCATGTTCATCGCCGCCGGCAAACCAACAGCATCAGCCAGCGCGCCGAACAACGTCGTCGATATGCCCGAGGTGAGCATACTGAACGAGATGTAGAGCCCGGTGGCCGTACTGCGATTGTCCTTGAACAACTCCTGAACGACAGTCAGGGCAACCGGCCCGGTTGACAGCGCCACGAACCCAGCCATGAGGAGCAAGGTAAACGCCATCGCGCCGGAACTGTGGAGAAACGCGTACAGCACTGGAACTATCAGCGTGTAGGATAGGAGAAACACAGTTCGCCGGCCCAGACGATCCGAAAGCGTGCCTCCCAGCAGCGCGCCGCCAACGCCAGCCAGTTCGAAGGCCGACACCGCCGCGCCGGCCAGGAACAAACTCGTGCCCGTCTGGGTGAGATAAGTCGGCAAAAATGTTAGGAAGCTGAAGACCGACATCCCTCGGAACAGCGTAATGCCTAGCAACAACAGCAGCGGTCCCCGCTGCGCGCTCAACGCGGCACGCACGCTCAGCGGTTGCGTATCGAGATGCGAAGACATAGCCCCCATCATGCGGTAGAGGATTAAGGAAGCTACAAGACCGGGAATAGCAGCCACGTACGCGTTCTCCAGCCCCAGGCGATCTACGACCGCCACGATGAAGAGCGGTCCGACGCTCCGGCCCAGTTCGCCGCCAGCCATGAAGACTGACAGACCCTTGCCCCACTCCTGACCGCTCACCCGCGTAATCATGGCCGGCGCCGGCGCATGGAACATCGCCGTGCTGAGCCCGGTGAAAACTAACAGGGGTATCAACATGACGTAGCTGGGCGCCACACCCAGCAAACTCATTGAGATAGCCGTCAATGCTGGCGCTACGATCACGAAGTACTGGAGCTCCGTCCGATCGGCCAGATAGCCGATGAAGGGCTGAACCAGTGCGGAGGTGCGCATGAACAACACCAGGCTGCCGGCCAGCGCCAGCGACAGCCCAAGCTTGTCTGTCAGCAGTGGAATCAAAGGCGCCAGAAAAGCAGGATAAGTATCGTGAACGAAGTGGGCCAAGGCCACCACCAGCACCTTGGGCGTCTGGAACTCAATGGGTCCAGCCGTCTGTGACGATTGCGAAATTGTCTGCGTGGTCATCGATACTGTTCAACCACCCTTGCGAAGGTTACGAATAGCCTGGGCAGCAGACCGATTTTCGACAGGTGAAGACCCTTCAACTCGAAAGGCACTGCCCAACCTTCGCAAGGGTCCCCTCCTCCCGAACGGGTACGCCATCGATACTGTTCAGCCGAGGATGCTGTACTCATACTTGCCGCGGATTGGCTCTCCCTCTTCGAATCGTCGCGCGTTGAAAATAGATGAATCAATAGGGCACTGCGACTCCGCCGTCACCAAGTCGGCCAGCATCTCACCCACGACCGGGCCGAGCTTGAAGCCGTGGCCGCTGAATCCCAGCGTACAAAACAGACCGTCGATCCCCGGCACAGCATCGATGATGGGGTGCCAGTCCGGGGTGACAGTGTAGAGGCCCGACCAACCCTCCATGATTTCACTATCCATCAGTACCGCGAACCGGCGTGAGGCTCGCTCGACATATTCCTCTACAAACTCGCGATCAGTGCTGAGCTTGTAGTCATCCGGGTCGACGATGTTCTTGGCCTCTTCGGGTTCGACTGAGCCGATGAGCGTCAGCCGGCCCGTCTCGGAGCGCATATAGCACGCGTGCACGAAGTCGATCACAGTGGGGTGGTGCGACTCCGGCACGCCGGCCGGGCGACGCACACTGGCCACCTGGTGGCGGCTGACCTCAAGCGGCAGATCGACGCCAACACCCTGGAGTAGCCGGCCGCCCCACGGCCCGGCGGTCACGGCGACGCGCGGCGCTCGAACATCGCCGGCCGTGGTCCGCACACCGGTTGCTCGACCATCTTCAACCGAGATGTCCGTCACCGCGAGGCTCTGATGCACCTCAGCTCCGCGACGCTGCGCCGCCTGCGCGAACCCCGTCGCGACACCGGTCCCGTCAGCGTTCCCGGACGCCGGCTCGTAGGCGGCCACAACGTCATCCGTGACATCCAGGTACGGCGCCAGCTCGCGGACTGTTTCGGCCTCAATAAGGCGCGTGTCAATGCCAACCGACTGCTGAAGCTCCACGTTGGCGGCCAGCCCGTCGCAGTCCTCGCGATGCACGATGAAGAGAGCGCCAGTTTCGGTGAAGCCAGCATTCCCCCCGACAACCTCGTCGAAGTTCTGGAACACCTCCAGACTGCGCCTAGCCATGCGCGCGGTGATTGCGTTAGAATAGTGCTGGCGGATGATGCCGCCCGTCCGCCCTGTGGAGGCGGAGCCGATGGCGTCTTTCTCCAACACCAGGACGTGGCCACTGCCACGCGACGTCAAGTGGAAGGCGGTAGCGGCGCCCATGATGCCGGCGCCGACGATGATGATGTCGGCCGTCTTGGGAAGCAACGGATTTTTCCTCCTTGTCGAAAGCGACGATCCACACAATCTGTAGCGACAGTTTTACTCGTTGTGAGCTGAACAGTCAAACAGCACATGTGACTAACTCGAAGAAGAGACCGGAAAAGATGGGGGTGTGGGGGGCGGCTGCCCCTGTCGTGTCCGGAGGGGGCGACCCCATAAGAGTGTCCATTTAAGTCGTACCCATAGCTAGCGCAAGGCGAGGACATGAGTATCCTTCTTCCCGAGTTGATGTTCGGGGAGGAGGAATCATGAACCAACGCGAGACGACACATGCGGAACGGGTACAGATCGTTGAACGACACTTGGCAGGAGAAACGTTGAGGGCCATCGCGGCGGATATGGGATTGAACTATTACACCGTCCGCAAGTGGTGGCGCATCTATAAGAAAGACGGCTGGTCTGGCCTGAACCCCAAGCCCAAAGGGCCACCCGAGGTTGGGATATTGGGCACGTTTTCGCCCTTGGTCAAGTATGTGTTGCTGCGACTCAAACGCACGCATCCTGGGTGGGGCATCGACAGGCTGCTGTTGCAGATGTCGCGCCGGCGCAGCTTGAAAGACAAGCCCTTGCCGAAGCGGAGTGCGGCCGCCGAATACCTGGCGCAGTTTGGTAACCGTCTGCGGAAGAAACGTCGCCGGCCGACGAAACGCCCCAAGACCACGCAACCGAGAGTTAATGAGCCGCACCAATGTTGGCAGATGGACTTCAAAGGTGAGGAAAAGGTCGATGGCTGCCAGGTCGTGGTTTCGCCATTCATGGTCTGCGATGAAGGCAGTGGGGCCGCCTTGGCCAGCGTCATGCACGCCGTCAAAGCCAAAGGACAGCGCACGGGGCTGACCGTACGGGACGTACAGCAGGATTTGCGAAAGGTATTTGCTCAATGGGGCTTGCCAGATGCCATTCGCATGGACCGTGACCCGTTGTTTGTGGGCAGCACGCGCCTGGATTGGCCGGGCACCTTGTTGCTGTGGCTGGTCGGCTTGGACGTCAACCCCGTCATCAACCGTGCTTTCCGTCCGACCGACAACGCCATTGTGGAGCGCAACCACTGGACCTGGGAGCAACATGTCCTGCTCGGGCGGAGCTACCCCGATCTGGAAGCCGTTCAACAAGAAACCGACCAGGACTTGCTCGATCGGCGAAACCACCTGCCTTCCCGCCACGCTGGCTGTGATGGCCGACCGCCGGCTGAGGCCTTTCCAATGTTGAATGCTCCGCGCCGATCGTACACCATTGTACAAGAAGCGGAGCTCTTCGACCTGGCGCGCGTCGACCGCTATCTGTCCGAGTGGGAATGGCGTCGCACAGTTGATAGCTCTGGCAAGATCTCGCTGGCGGACCGAAACCACAGAGTTGGCAGGGCCTATCGCGGGCAGGTGGTGAAAGTCAGCTTCGACCCTCAGACGCGTGAGTTTGTTTGTTCGGATGTGACGGGGCGCGAGCTCGTGCGCCTGGTGGTCCCTGAAGTCTCGCAAGCCTACATTCTGGAAATTGCGCAGCATGACAATCAACCCATGGGTACGACTTAAACGGACAATTTGTATGGGGTCGCCCCCAATGGTGGCGGCCGCCCCCCACACCCCCATCTTTTCCGCATTTCTCAACTACGAGGGCGGCAGCCTGAGTAGCTTGACAATGTCACATTCGGCTCAGAAATAGCTTTGATCGCCGAAGGTGGGTGACGGTGCCACGCAACCGTGACCCGTCACACGCTGACCGAGGCGAATCGGGCCCTTCTCAGGCTCAGGACGCCGCTCGGTCAGGAGACCTTCGCCCAACGTGGGGCGGTAATGTGACATTGTCAGGGTAGTTACGCCCAAACGATGACCAAGGCCGACGTAAGATTTCGGCGGCTTGGTATATCATAAAGCTCAGAAGTCAAGAAACAAGACCAATCAATTCACGCAAACCTGCCCGGTTGCCGAAGGCAGGTTTTTTGTGCTTGTAAAACAGAACGATGATGAAAGGAGACAAGAACAATGTTGAGTCGATTTGCACGCATCAGTATGGTGGCCGTTTTTCTAACAGTCGCACTGTTCAGCTTTGGTAGCCCGCAGCAAGCCTTCGCCGGCGAAAGCGCCGCGGTCGTCGAGAGTATTGTCCACGAGGCCGATATCTCCGGCGTGGTGAACCTCATTCAGCAAGCCCTGGTCGACTACGACGGCCTATCGCTGGACGATCAGGCAGTCGTGTACAACGCTATCGGTCGCACGAATCGGGCGCTGGACCTGCTTTACGACACCGGAGCAACCGGTGACAGCTTCGATACCGCCGAACATTTGCTGCTGACCCAGTTGGATTTCCTCCACGAAGTCGAGGCAGCGACTCTGAGCGAGGACATCAGCGACCTGAATATCGTCAACGTCTTCCTGGTCGATCTGGCTCAGCGACGACTGGCCTTTGAGCGCCAGCAAGGTAACACGTTCGTACTGCTGGGCGCCGCGGAGCCAGTCAGCGTGGTAGACATCGCCGGCGACAACGTCGCAACGCGTGCTGCCATGGCTGAACTGATCACAGCCCTGTCGACCGGCCGGCCGGTAGGCTTGGAGCTCAGTGATACAGTCTACCGCGCATTGGGTGAGACTTCCCGTGGCCTCGATCTGGTCGACGAGACTGTTGAGACGGGCGACGTGTTCAATTCCGCCGTGCGGCTGCTGGACCACCGCTTCCAATTCCTGGTCGATTTGGAAGAGGCAGTGATCAGCGGCGATCTGGACGACCTGAGGCTCGTAGCCAACGACTGGGTCGAGCTCTCTAAAGAGCAGCTCGTCTTCGAGCGCCAGTTGGCCGCCCGTGAGCACAACCGCGCCGGCCGCAGCTTCCTGAGCAACCGCTCAAGCCAGCTCTTCAGCCGGGGGATCAGCCGCTAGTGTGAACTCAGCTCGAAAACCGCAATCTCGGGCACCTGGTCAGTCCGAGAGTTGCCTAAGCCACCCGCAGGAGAAGCGGGTGGCTTTTTCTTTTGTAAGCGTTCAGCTACCCTTGCGAAGGTTAGGAAGAACCTTGGCAAGAGGCCGATTTTCGACTGGCGAGGGACACCTCAACCCGAAAGCGATTGGCAAACCTTCGCAAGGGTCCCCACTACCTGAACAGTTACTGTAAGCGTTCAGGGGGCAACCCATGGAGCATCCCTTCGACAGGCTCAGGACGCCGCTCAGGACGCCGCCTGAGTAGACCGAGGCGAAGCCGAGGTCGTATCGAAGCGACGTCCTGAGCCCA
>JAANWY010000357.1 GCA_018263655.1 Anaerolineales bacterium
GTTGCCAGTGACAGGGCAACGACAAGGACAATCCAATACCAGCGTTTCGAGATTGAAAAGGTAATATAATAAATGTGACTACTCAGGCACTTCGTGCCTACACAAGAATAGTCCGGAAAAGATGGGGGTGTGGGGCCCCACACCCCCATCTTTTCCGGATTTCTCGTTTCACCGATTATAGCACACATACCCGCGTTCACCCAACGTTAGTGTAACAATTGCGCAATCAGGCGGTTAATGTCAATTAGAATTACCGTTGACCGGGAAGCATGATAGGTCTCCCAGACCTGGGTTGTGAGTTCGTGAAAGTGCTCCTTCATATGTTTGCAGCGATTCCGGATTTTGATGAAGCTATGCAGAAAGCACAGTATGATGGTAATGCCTGGGAAGAGGCGCAACCAAGCGTTCTGGGTGGCAGTCCACCCAGCGTGATTGACAGTTTCGGGTTTGTAGTCTGGGTCAACGTTTTGCGCTTTGAAGTGCCCGTAGCCTTCTTCCAGGCTGTCTGTTCCGGCGTCTAAGGTCACGGACCAGCACTGGCGTGGGAGCTCAGGATAGCGCTCGGTCGGGAGACCTCGGCGATCATAGACGTAGGCGCGCTTCGAGGATGGAAAGGGCCGCGCCGGTGTTGACGTGGCCCTTGGGCTCGGTCGGAGACCTTCGCCCAACGGAGAATTTTGGCCCTTGGGCTCGGTCAGAGACCTTCGCCCAACGGAGAATTTTGGCCCTTGGGCTCGGTCAGAGACCTTCGCCCAACGGAGAATTTTGGCCCTTGGGCTCGGTCGGAGACCTTCGCTCAACGGAGAATTTTGGCCCTTGGGCTCGGTCGGAGACCTTCGCCCAACGGAGAATTTTGCCTTGGGCTCGGTCGGAGACCTTCGCTCAACGGAGAATTTTGGTTCTGACTTGTCCAGGTTAGGGGTAGATGCCTCGGATCATCGTGGCATCCGCGACGCGCGCGATGGCCAGGATATAGGCTGCTGTGCGCATGTCGACTTCCTTCTCCTGGGCCATACCCACTTGTCACAGTTCTGAGCCGTTCATCGTTCGCCGAAGGTCTCCTGACCGAGGCGCAGAGGGCTCGGTCAGGCCTGCCTGTGCCTTGGCAGACAGGCCTTGGCAGACCCGCCTGCCTTTCGGCGCGGGCAGGCAGGTCGCACACAGACAGGAGACCTTCGCCCATCACTGAGCAAATTTGAGCCATAATGAGAATTGTTGATGCTGTAACCTCCTTGTCACAGTTCGGTCGGCGGATTCATTCATGACTCCCCTGAAAGAACTATCAGGCGCAAGGTGACCGGCCTGCCTGTGCGATGCACGCAGACAGGCACCTTTCTCGGCGACAAACCTGCAACAACTCGCCCATTCTGCAGGTGCCGGTCACCTATTCGACCTTTTTTCAGTGGGGCCATTCACCGCACCGCTTGATACTTCGAAGTGCGTTACGGTAGTTCCTCCTTCCCGTGAACCCTCTCCTCTGTTACACGACGTGTAGTTGCTGGGAGACGCCCGTCAGGACCTCACAGCCGGCCTCGGTAACGACGGCTGCGTCCGATACGAAGTAGTCGCCCCGCCCGGAGCCCATCAGCCAGGACATCAGGTGGAACACCATGCCGGCGCGCAGCCGGAAGTCACTGTTGTGACGGAGGCCAACCGGCACGCCGGCCCCAGACCAAGATGGCGGAAAAGCGCTGCCAACCAAGTATCCACAGTGGTGGCGCCGATAATGAGACAGCCCGGCTGCATCGACACGATCCTGCCAGGCCTGATAGACATCGTCGGCTGTGACACCCGGACCAATGGCCTCGACGACGTTGTCAAACGCTTCGAGGCAGACCTGTTCGATTTCCCTTGTGCCTTCAGGTGCCTCGCCCACGAAAACGAGCCGGCCCATCGGCGCGTGGTAGCGTGCGACAGAGCCCGACATCTCGAGGAAGAAAGCATCGCCCTCTTCAAGTACACGGTCGGTCCACGTCCCATGCTCGTAGCCCAACGTGGGCGTGGAGCGGATGAAGGGGCCATAGGCCGGGTATTCGCCGCTGGCCGAGACCATCGCGTGGTGGACTTCGGCGGCCACTTCCTGTTCGCTGACGCCGGCCGCGGCAGTATCGATCGCCGCCCGCATCATGGCGTCGGTCACCGCCGCCGCTCTGCGCGTGTACTCGAGTTCGCGTGGCGATTGAACGGCGCGGTATTGAAAGACCAGATCCGATGCGTCGACCCACTGCACATCGGGCAAGCCGGCCTTGATCCCCTCGGCGATTCCGAGCGGCAAGAAGATCGTATTCTTCTCAATCCCCAGCCGGCCCGAAGCAAACCCCGCGTCAGCGAGGACTTCGCACGTCTTCTCCGCTTGGTCCTCCCGCTCACCATAGCCGATGAAGCGGGCATTGACGAGCTGAGCGTGCATGATGACGCGTTCCATGGCCCGCGCGATGAGGTACATCTCGCCCTCGGGCGGTACGACGAGCATGTGATAGGCAAAGTAGCCCCAGTGGCTCAGCCCGGTAAGATAATAAATGTGTTCCGGAGTCGAGACCAGGCAGGCATCGAGATCGCGCTCAGCCATGCTCCCTCTGACGTTTCGAAGCCGCGTCTCGTACTCTTCGTCGGGGAAAAACGGCGCCTCACTCACCAACAAACTCCTTTCCACGCGCGCTAATGCGTTACTGCGATCGCCGAAGGTCTCTGACCGAGCCCCTTTCGCCTCGGTCAGAGACCTTCGGCGATCAAAAAGGGGCTCGGTCGGGAGACCTTCGCCCATCAAAAGTCGGGAGACCTTCGCCCATCAAAGGCGCGCGAGTGCATTACTCTATCCTCGCCGACCGCTTTGCAGAGGCGTAGATCGCCTCGAGCTCGCGCACGGCCTGCTCGGGCAGTGGCTCTGGTTGATGGCTCTCCAGCAATTCGCGAACACGATCTCGGGCTCGCTCCTCGGCCCGCTTGCCGCCGGCCGCCTCCCAGTCGTCGTACTTGTTGCGCACCATCAGAGCGGGCTCGAATTGCTCCTTGCGGAAATACTTCATCGTGTGGTCGGTCTCCAGAAAGTGTCCCTGAGGCCCGACCTCCTCGATGACGTCGAACCCCAGCGTCTCGGGCGTCACCTCGATGCCGTCGGCGATGCGCCGCGCCATGTTGATGATGTCTTCATCGACGAGAATCTTTTCATAGCTGACGGCCAGGGTGTTCTCCATCTCGCCGGCCCCGTGGAGCACGAAGCTGGCGCCGGCAATAATTGAGAGCAAAGTGCTCATCAGGCTGTCGACGCCGGCCTGCATCCCGAGCGCATTCGCATCCGACGACCCACCCGTCGTGCGTGACGGGATGCCGTAGTAGCGGGCCACCTGTGCTGTACCGACGGCCAGTAGGTCGGCCTCGGGCGCGCCGTAGGGCAGCATCATCTTCTTCATATCGAAGACGCTTGACACTGTCCCGTAGACGACGGGCGTCCCCGGACTGATGAGCTGGACAAAGGTAGCGTGGCCGAGAAACTCAGCCGTCTGCTGAACCAGGGTGCCGGCCAGCGTGGCCGGTCCGGTTGCGCCGGCTTGAACCTCGGGTGAGATCGAAATCGGCAACCCCCGGCGAACATGCACCAGCATCCCTTTCAACTGGTCAGGCGTGTTGAACAACGGACTGACGGGGTTCATGATGATGGCGATGGGTAGTTGACCCTCGGGCAGATCGCAGGTGTCGGCCACGACTTCGGCCATGCGGAGGATCATGTGGGATATTTCCTCGTTGCGACAGACGCCGAAGACGGGCTTACTGCAGTGCGTGTACATGGTCTTGGTGTGCCACGCTTCGAGAACCCCGGTCGGCATCTCGGGTGGTGTGACACCGGTCGAGGCAATCGCCATGTTGGGCAGCGCATCGCACAGCCGGCAGATGTCCTCGCCGTCAGCCGCCGTACCGGGCCGGTGATCGCCGTCCAGATCGATGATGTTGATGGCCGAGTCCGGGAACGAGAAGTGGGTCTCGGAACCATCCAACGCCACCGAGTTCGCCGGATTGCGCGCATGCCAGGTGAAACCAGAGGGGAACTTGTCGATGCTGCCCTCAACTAGATCGGCCGGAATTAGCACTGTCTGAGCGTCAAAGTCGACCCGGGCGCCTGCATCGTGGAACACTTCGAGGATCTCTCGGTTGGGCAACCACATCCCAACCTCCGCGAGCACCCGCAAGGCAGTCTCGTGGAGCTGGCGCACCTGATCAGGCGTTAAGATTTCGAAGTAACGTCGCGAGTCAGACACAAGTCTCCTCCTGGGAGATTCCCGATCTTCGGCCGGTTTGGTTTGGGAACTAGTGTTTCCCCATAAGTCCAATGTCAAGTAGGTACAGAGCCAAACACCCAAGACCTGTCTGCCCACGCACAGGCAGGCCTGAAACAAGTTTCAGCGTCCAGGACGCTCGAACTTGTTCGAGGCATGTATCTTCTCAATATATGGGGGGACATGTAGGACGATTTGGTAAATCGTCGGGTCGAAATACCATTTCGACCTACATAGCCCCGAAACATTGAGATGATACCGAGGCCTGTACGTTTCACTAGTGACACAACTTGACATCCAAGTTATGGGCAAACTCCAGTTGGGAAGTCTTGACAAACACATGTGTTTGTGATATACTGTAGTCAAGTTGTATACAAGTACAATACAAGTTGCAACTATACTTGTATTATAATTCTTCTCTGGCAAATGTCAAGGCTTGTTGGCCAGTGAAACCGCAACAACTTCTTCCCACAGTCACTTGCGGCTCGGCTGGCATCGCTCCTTATCTTGTACTCGATCGCCGTAGGAGCTGACAAGCGCCATTGCTAGATGAGCATTTGGCAATTTGGGAATGACAGGCCTCTTGCTCAAGCTATCCTACTTCAACCACATCGATGCAGCAGGCTAACCCGAGGGCACTCGTCTCGTGAACCAAAAGCGCAAGCTGGACTTCAATAACAGTTCTGATTCCTTATCTCAAACCATCTACAAGGAGATCCGAGAGCGGATCAGCCTGCTTCAGTACCCACCCGGGACGGTGCTCAGCGAAAACGCGTTAGCAGCCGAGTTTGAAGTCAGCAGAACTCCCATCCGTCGCGTCCTGCAACGTCTCGAACTCGATGGCTTGGTGCTCAGCAAGCGTGGTATTGGCACTATGGTCACGACAGTCGACCTCAAGTCCCTGAAAGAGGTCTACGCCCTGCGCATGAAACTCCACGAAATCACCGGTGAGCTGTCATCTGTAGCACACCTGACGAATGACGATATCGCCAGCCTCGAGAACGTGCTTGAACAGTGTGACGAGATGCTTGAGCAGCGCGACCCGGAGAAGCTGGCACGTCTCTACAACACCTTCCAAGAGCAAATCGTGCGCCACATCAACAATGAGCCGTTGCGGGAAGTTTCTGATCGACTCTATTACCAAACTTGCCGGGTGTGGCTCCAGATCCTACCCGATATGGACTGGAGCGAGGAAGTGGACGTCATGCGTGACGAAGTCTCGCAAGTGATCGAAGCGCTGCGCGCCGGCGATATGCACACAGTCGGCCAGGTGCGACGAGATCACCTTTTCATGATGTTGGGCCGGATCAAGCGCTACCTCGGTGGGGCAACCGAGGCAGAGCTCGATGCCGTACTGCCCAGTCGACGATCAACGAACGACGAATGACCAACACGCCAGGAAGGAGGTGATGGCTCAGAATCCAATAAAGCTCAATTGGTGACACAAGGAATGGACGAAGGAGTGTGATGAGCCGCTGAGCGTTTGGTTGGCGCTTGCGCCACCAAGCATCCAACAGTCAACAGTCACCTACAACAGTCACCTAACAAGGAGGAAGAAGATGAATAGTCGCAAATGGGCCCTTATGTCGGCCATTTTGATGGTGCTTCTGGTAGTCGTTGCCTGTGCACCCCAGCAGGCGCAGGTCGTCGAGAAAGAGGTCGTGGTCACCGCCACGCCGGAGGAAGAAACAACATTCGAACGCGCAAAGCGTACAGGTGTTGTGCGCGTTGGGTTCGCTAACGAAAACCCGTATGCGTATGCCCGACCAGACGGCACGCTCACGGGCGAAGCGGTCGAGGTCGCTCGGGCGGTTTTCAAGGAACTCGGCATCGAAGAGATGGAGGGCGTGCTCACCCAATTCGGTTCGCTCATCCCAGGCTTGAGAGCCGGCCGCTTTGACGTCATCACCGCCGGCATGTATATCACACCGAAGCGGTGTGAACAGGTACTCTTTGCTGATCCCGAATACACGATCGGTGAAGGTATGATCGTCGCGGCCGGCAACCCCCTTGACCTCCACAGCTACGAGGACGTCGCCGCCAATCCTGATGCCAAGATCGGCACGGGCGCAGGCTGGCTCGAATACGATTATATGACAGCCGTCGGCGTGTCTGAAGATCAGATCGTCACCTTCGACGATGGACCAGGCGGCGTCGCTGGACTCCAAGCGGGCCAGATCGATGGCTTCACGGGTACCAGCCCCACCATGCGCACCCTGGTCGAAACGACCGGCGACCCTGGCCTTGAAGTTGCCACGGGCTTCCAAAACCCGATTATCGATGGCGAACGCATCCAGGCCTACGGTGGCGCAGCCTTCCGCCTGGAGGACAAGGACTTCCGCGAGGCCTTCAACGCGGAGCTCACGAAGCTCAAGGACTCCGGTGAGTTGCTGAATATCATCGGCCCGTTCAAAGGCTTTGGCGAAAGCGAGCTTCCCGGTGAGATGACGGCTGAAGAGATCTGTCCTGAACAGTATAAGTAGTGAAGGAACACGCACAGAGCGGACTCTGGAAGTCTGTGGAAGCATATTCTGTGGAAGCATATTCCGAACGGAGGCGCTTCCTAGGCTTCCAGGGTCTGGACATCATGTGAATCAGGAGGATCATCTGGATGCTGCCCCCGTTTGATCTACTGCCCACCCTGGTGCGTGGATTACGCGTCACGATAGGGCTCACTCTGGCAGCATCCACTCTCGCTCTCATTGTGGCTGTCATCGCCGGCGTCGCTCGCACGTCGAAGAACCCCTTGATAAGCGGCATCGTAGGGTTCTACGTCGAACTGTTTCGGGGCACTTCTGTGCTCGTGCAGATGTTCTGGATCTTCTTCGTGCTCCCGATTCCACCCTTCAACATTAGCCTCTCGCCCTTCCTGGCCGGCGTGATCGCACTAGGGTTGAACGTAGGCGCCTATGGCTCCGAGGTTGTTCGTGGGGCGATCCAGGCGATCTCAAGGAGTCAGATCGAAGCTGGAATCGCGCTCAATTTTACCCCAACGCAACGCATGACGCGCATCATCCTGCCACAAGCCATGGTTCGCATCCTGCCGCCGTTTGGGAACTTGCTCATCGAACTTCTTAAATCAACCGCACTCGTTTCGTTAATCACCCTTTCCGACCTCACATTTCAGGCGCTGACGCTACGACAAACCGTAGGTCGCACCACCGAAGTCTTCGCCGTCTTGTTAATCATGTATTTCTTGCTCGCCTACCCACTCACACTCGGCGTCCGTTGGGTGGAAGGTCGGCGAGTGTGGGCTTGATAGGGGGAGATCGCTGATATGGTAACTTTCGATTGGGAATTTGCCTGGGAAATTCTGCCGCAACTGCTCGAAGCAATGGTGGTAACAATAGAGGCAACTGTGGTGGGATTCGCGTTCGCTGCAGTCCTCGGCCTCTTGCTGGCCCTCGGTCGCCGCTCTGAAACCTGGTGGATATCACGGCCGGCTGGCGCGATCGTGGAATTCGTACGCAGTACACCCCTGCTCGTGCAACTATTTTTCCTCTTCTATGTGCTGCCTCGGTATGGCGTCAGGCTGCCGGCGTTCGTGGTGGGCGTTATTGGCCTCGGCCTGCATTATGGCTCGTACACCTCCGAAGTATACCGGGCCGGCATCGACGCCATCGCACGTGGACAGTGGGAAGCTGCGACAGCTCTCAACTTTTCGCAGCGGCACAAGTGGACAAAAATCATTCTACCGCAGGCGATCCCGCCGATGCTTCCAGCGCTCGGCAACTACCTGGTCGCCATGTTCAAGGAAACTCCATTGCTTGCCGCCATCACTGTGGTCGAAATGTTCCAGCGAGCTAAGATCATCAGCTCACTGACCTTCAGACCGCTGGAACCCTACACATTAGTGGGCGTGTTGTTCTTCGTGCTCAGCTTTCCGTCAGCATTGCTCATCCAACGATTGGAGGCTCGCTTTGGTACAAGATAATGATCGGCAAGATGCATCGGGGCCCATGATCCGATTTCAGAAAGTAAAGAAGTCCTTCGGAGACGTTCACGTCCTGCGCGAATTGGACCTCGACGTCGCTACGGCCGAGAGGATTTCTATCATTGGGGCAAGTGGGTCTGGCAAGACCACCTTGCTCAGAATCCTGATGACGCTGGAGGAGCCTAACTCGGGCGTCATCTACGTAGACGGCGAGCCGCTGTGGCACAAGAAAGTAAACGGAGAGCTCGTCGAGGCCGACGAGAAACACCTGCGGAAAATGCGGGGCAAGATCGGTATGGTGTTTCAGCAGTTCAACCTCTTCCCGCACATGAAGGTCCTCCGCAACGTCACAGAGGCCCCGATACACGTTCTTGGTACGCCCCGTGACAAAGCAGAAGCCCGCGCCAAGGAATTGCTCGACATGGTCGGTCTCGCCGACAAAATGGACAACTATCCGTCGCAACTATCCGGTGGCCAGCAGCAGCGGGTCGCTATCGCGCGAGCGCTGGCCATGCAACCCAAGGTGATGCTCTTTGACGAGATCACAGCGGCCCTCGACCCAGAACTGGTGGGCGAGGTTCTCGGCGTTATGAGGCAACTGGCACACGAAACGCAAATGACAATGCTTATCGTGACCCACGAGATGGGCTTTGCCAGGGATGTATCACACCGGATCGTCTTCCTCCACGAGGGCCAAGTATTGGAGGAGGGTCCGCCGGAGAAGATCTTCACCAATCCGGACCATCCGCGGACTCGCGAGTTCCTCAGCAGAGTATTGGAGCATTGAGAAATAGTACTGAACGAAACAGGAGAGTTGACATGGATTTTCGTGACCTTTCTTTCGCTGATGCACCATCGATCAAGACGGCGCCGCCCGGCCCAAGATCGCAGGAGTATCTTGACTATCACTTCTCCCGTGAGGGCACTGTCGTCTCGTACCCGAAGGGGATGCCAATGGCCATCCGCCGCGCCAAGGGCGCAACGGTGGAAGACGTGGATGGCAACGTCTATATCGATTTCTTCGGCGGCGCCGGGGTGATGAACGTGGGACACGCTAACCCACAGGTGCTGCAAGCCGTCGAGGAACAGTTGCCGGAGCTGACGCACGCCCTCGATTTCCCCAACCCCAGTCGCAGAAAACTAGTGGAAACCCTCCACTCAATTCTGCCGGCAGCGTTGAACCGCGTCTCCTTCGGAGGACCGACCGGCTCCGATGCGGTAGAGGCTGCGATCAAGTTGGCCCGGTATAACACGGGGCGATATCCAATCATCGCTTTCGAGGGTTCGTATCACGGGATGACGGCCGGCGCCCTGTCGCTCAGCAGCGGCGTCTCCTTCAAGGAAGACTTCCTGCCGCTACTCCCCGAAGTTCACTTCGTTCCGTACCCGTATCACTACCGCTGCCCCTTTGGCGAAGAAGTAGAAGATTGCGATGCCGCGTGTGCCAGATACCTGGAGCATGTCCTCGACGACCCTCACTCGGGAGTAGGCAAGCCGGCGGCCGTCATCGTCGAACCGATCCAAGGGGAAGGCGGCTCGATTGCTCCAGGACCGAAATTCCTCACCATGGTCCGCGAGATCTGCGACAAACACGACGTGCTGCTGATCGCTGACGAGATCCAGGCCGGCTTCTGCCGCACCGGCAAGATGTTCTCCTGCGAGCACAGCGGCGTTGTCCCCGACATCATGACGCTGAGCAAGGCGCTCGGCGGTATCGGCCTGCCGATATCGGGCATTGCGTACAAGGAGGAACTGGATACGTGGCCGGCCGGCAAGCACATCGGCACCTTCCGGGGTAATGTGACAGCTTTCGCCGCCGGCGCGGCAGCCATCGACTTCATGGTCAAAACCGGGCTCGCCGATCACGTCATGAATCTGGGCGAGTCGATGCTCGGCTGGCTCAAGGAGATCGAGGGGGATTCACCCATCGTGGGCGAAGCCCGTGGCAAAGGGCTGATGATGGGCGTCGAGATGGTCAAGGACAAGGCCACGAAGGAGCCGGCGCCAGAGCTGGCCAGGAAAGTGCGAACAGCGTGCCACCAACGCGGCCTGCTGATCGAAATTGGCGGACACTACTTCAACGTTGCTCGCTTCCTGCCGCCGCTTGTTGTGACGGAGGATTTGGCGAGAAAGGGCGTGGACATCTTCGCCGAGGCAGTGAGAGAGGTCGAGCAGTCGCTGTAGATGACATACTTCTTCACAGCGAATTGGGGGATTGAACGAAGCTTCACGCACGGTAGAATACCCCCACAAAGAATTCGATAAATCCTCAAATTCGTTGTGAAGGCTGTGAAGAGTTAATGGGAAGGACAATATGATAACCACAAAGAAGTGGAATGTTGCTGTTGTAGGCGCCCTGGGCATGGTGGGCGGCGAGATGATCAAGACGCTGGGTGCGCGCGATTTCCCGGTGGCCGAACTGCGGCCGCTTGATCTCCCGAAATTCGAAGGTGCGGAGGTAGCGTTCGCCGGCGAGTCAGTTCGTACGCTGACAGCCAACGCCGACAACTTTGCCGGCGTCGACATCGCCATCTTCTCTGCCGGCGCGGCTGCCAGCCGAGAGTTAGCCCCCGTCGCAGTGGACAAGGGCGCGGTCGTGGTCGACAATAGCTCCGCCTGGCGCATGGATCCGGAGTGTCCACTGGTCGTACCGGAGGTCAATCCGCGCGACCTGGAGTGGCACACGGGCATCATCGCCAACCCGAACTGCTCGACCATCCAAATGGTGATCCCACTGAAGCCTCTGCACGATCGGGCGCGAATCAAGCGCGTGGTCGTCTCCACCTACCAGGCCGCGTCGGGCGCCGGGCAGGCTGCATATGATGAGCTCAGGGAGCAAACCGAAGACGCTCTAGAGGGTCGCGAGCCACGCGCGAAAGCATTCCAATACCAACTGGCATTCAACGTCATCCCCCACATAGACGTGTTCCAAGAGGGCGACTACACCAAAGAAGAGTGGAAGATGGTGAAAGAAACGCAGAAGATCATGGGGGACGACTCGATCAGGGTGACGGCTACCACCGTGCGAGTGCCCGTCTACTACAGCCACGCCGAGTCCGTCAACATCGAGACAGAGAAGAAGCTCACACCCGAGGAGGCCCGCGAGCTGCTACAGAA
>JAANWY010000358.1 GCA_018263655.1 Anaerolineales bacterium
CATATATTGAGAAGACACACGATAGTCATTCCGCGCAATGGGGGCCGCATGTTACAGCTCAACCTCATCGAACCCCGGGCGGACGAAGGCTCTGGCGTCAGGAAATTCCTGTTCGGTTGCCCGGCGCAGTCGGTCGAGGTGGACGAGAATATCGAGGATGTCGTCCTCGGCCATGGGGAAATGGCGATACAGCTCGCCCCAGGCAGCTATCGAGCAATCCATGGCGCTCAATGCGACTTTTGCCGAGCCGTCCGAGTCTTTGGGGAAGTCTTCCAGGATGGCCGGCCGTTCTTCCAGAGCACCGTGAAGCGCCCGGAAGAGCTTGACGTGAATTTGATGTTGATACCAACGGATGACTTCCACCGCATCTTCAATGCTTGCCGCTTCTTCATGCGGATCATCACCCAGTATGTTGACCCGCACCCTTAGATTTAGCTCATCTTCCTTTTCCACAAACAGGTCTTTCACTGAATCGAACCAAGCATCCACCGTCTCCGCATAGGCCTCTGCTGCGCGGGCGCATGCGTGATTTCTGGTCTCCTCCTCGAGCCGCCGTTGCTCTTCCATGTCTGCCTCGACATCGAGCAAGTCGAGATCAATGCCCTGTTCTTCCGCCATTTCTTGCAGCATTTCGAGCGTCGCTTGCAGCGAATCACTGATTGTCTGCCAGAACGCTTCGCTGTTCAGATCATGGGCTGTCGGGTTGTCAAATTGCTGTTCTTCCATCGCGAACACCATGCAGCGCGAGGTAAACGGACACCGCTGGCACCAGCGATCACAGTAGTTGTAGATGCCCGAAATGAGGTCCGGGTTACCGGCAAGGTTCTTGAGGTCTTCCTGGTTCCTAGAACCAGTCGGCCATTTCTGATTCATCACCGCAATACCCACAGGGCAGAGTGACGCCGTAGGTGCATTTGTTGCAGTTTTCACAGTGCCACTCGCGCCAGTCTCGGCACTGGTTGCATATTTCACAATGCCACGTATGGCTATCTTGTGCTACGCTGTTCCAGCAAAAGGAATAGAAATAGACTTCGCCGCCACATCCCTCACAGGCGTACTCTGTGAGCAACTGTGCCAGCGGTACACTCTCGTGTCCACAGGGCAGCTCATAGGCAACGGCCAAATCCTCAGCTGAGAGGGCTTTATAAGCCTCAATGTTTTGGATGGCGCAGATGGATAGGTTGTCGACATCCACCCCATTGAGCGGATTTCGGCAATTAATGCAGCCACAATTCTCGTCGCACGGCTCATTGTTCCGAAGACAGCTACATCGCCTGTTCTGACAGCCTGTTTTGCAGTTGCACTGCTCGTGTTTAGCCATTGTGTCATCTCCTTGAACTGGGATGCAGTCCGCTACATCCCCAAGTACGCCTTCTGCACCAGCTCACTCTCCAACAGTTCCTCGCCCGCCCCCTCCAGCGCGATGTTCCCGGTTTCCAAGACGTAGGCCCGGTTGGCGATTTCCAGCGACTCGCGCACATTCTGCTCGACCAGCAGGATGGTGAGGTCCCCTTCTGCGTTGATGCGCTGCACGAGCTCGAAGATGGTGTCGACCAGTTTGGGCATGAGTCCCAGAGAGGGCTCGTCGAGCATCAGGATATGCGGGTTCGCCATCAGTCCGCGGCCGATGGCCAGCATTTGCTGCTCCCCGCCGCTGAGCGTGCCGGCCATCTGGTTCCGCCGTTCAGCAAGGATCGGGAACAGGTCGAACACCCGCCCCAGCGCCGCATCTCGCTCGGCTTCGGTGCGCAGGAAAGCGCCCAGGTAGAGGTTGCGCAACACCGTTTGCTGCGCGAACACGCCACGACCCTCCGGGACGTGAGAAATGCCGCGGGCCGCAATCTGATGGGCTTTGAGGGTGTGGATTGACGTCCCGTCCAAGAGTATTCGGCCACGGGCCGGCGGGCGGATGCCAGAGATGGCCCGCAGCAGCGTCGTCTTGCCGGTCCCGTTGGACCCGATGACGGCCACGATCTCGCCCGCGTGAACTTCCAGGGACACATCGCGCAGGGCCGGCACCTCGTCGTAGCGGACTTCGATATCCTCAACCCGTAGCAACAATTTACAACCTCCAGTCCCTGGTCAATCCGCCACAGCACTGGAACCGAAGTAAAATAAGTCCGCGGCAGGATCCACAGCGAAACGGACTTGTTCCAAACAGCCGGTTAGGCCGATGAACGAAGGCATACCTTCCCACAATTGACGGACGTCCTCCCACGATTGAGTGGGGCGAGGACGAGGGACAAAGGCAGCAACCTCCCATCTGAGATTTTCCCCTCCCTCTTCGGACAGAAATGTCAGATAGAGCCGGTGAAGGTCTCCGGCCGTTCTTCTGCCTCGCACCTCTATCTCGCTAGCATGAAGCGCGGCGGCCGGGTCAAGGTCCAGTAAATCTGCGATCTCCGGATTGCAGACCAAATACGCGCCGCCTGTATCTACAACCACTTCGGTCCGGACACCCTCAATCTGGACTTCAATGAAGATTCGCGATATGAGTTCCTGGTCAGTGGCTGGGCGCATTAAGAAGGAGCAAACACCCTGAGCAAAAGGTTTACCGTCCTCAAACTTCAGCGGCATCAGAAGGCCTTAGTCACTAGTACATTGTTTGTATCTTCGAGACGATCCCAGACCTCACGAGCCGTTTCACCAACTGCCAGAAGTTCACCGGCCCGCACGGCCACCCACCGTCCCCTATACTCATCCGTGTGATCGCGCATCCAAGCTTGGTTTGCCTGAGCGGACGAACTAGGTGCTAAGGCTTCCACGAACCGTGGCGGAGCCAAGACGCGAGCCATTTTCTGTAACTCCTCATGACCTGGGTGTCGTTCAGCACCCTGTGCAGCTAGCTTTCGCGCAAGCAGATGCGCTCCAACAGCAAGCGCCAAATGGACAGCTCGCACAAAGTCACCCGCTGGCCTTTGGGACCAATCGATCTCATGTGCTACTTGCACAAAGATGGATTCATCACGACTCTCAGCGGCTGTCTGCAATGCAGCTATATCATCCTCTGTTTCCGCAACTAAGTAGCCTGCGTTTGCTATCTGATGCATGATCGCCTCTCACTTCAAAGATACATGTTTGTGGAACGGTTTGCCTATCGACTACACATATAGGATACCAGAACACGGCAGTTTGTTCAAGACTCAACTCATTCCCTCAATCCGTAGCACGGTACTTCTCTCCCAGATACGCTTCGATCACCCGCTCATTGGTGGCGATCTTCGCCGGCACATCATCGGCAATCACTTCGCCGGAGTCCAGAACCACGACCCGGTCGGCCAGTGGCATGATGACCTTCATCACGTGTTCGACCAGCACCATGGTGATGCCCTGCTCGCGCAGCCGGCGCACCATCGCGACCGCCTCATTCGTTTCGGTGGGGTTCAGGCCGGCCATCGCTTCGTCTAGAAACAACAGTTTCGGCTCGGTTGCCAGTGCCCGCGCCAGCTCCAAGCGTTTCTTGTCAGCGATGGTGAGATTGCGACTGATCTGATCGCGCACGTCGGCCAGTTCAGTGAATCCCAATACCTCCAGGGCTTTGCGCCGTGCATCGGCCGTCCGGGGGTATCGGAGAAAAGCCCCCACCATGACGTTCTCCAGTACGGTCATGTCGCGCAGCACCTTGACGATCTGGAAGGTGCGGGCGATACCGGCCTGACACACCCGCTCCGGCGACCATCCCGTGATTTCCTCGTCGAGGAAGTGTACGGCTCCTTGGGTCGGCGGATAGAAGCCTGTGATGCAGTTGAAGAACGTCGTCTTGCCGGCGCCGTTGGGGCCGATGAGGCCAAGAATCTCGCCCGGGCTCACATGCAGGTCGATGTCCTGGTTGGCCATCAGGCCACCGAAGCGCTTGGTCAAGTCCTGGACTTCAAGAAGCGCCATCGGTCACATCTCCTGACCCTTCGCTGCGCTCAAGCCGATGATGTGCCGGCACTGCCACTGCCGCATCGCGCCTCTGCGCCCGGGTGCTCCATCGCTGCTGCCACTGCCGGACCAGGCCCATCAGCCCTCCCGGCTGGTAGATGGAGATCAGCATGATGAGGAGGCCATAAACCACCAGGTGCAGCCCGCCGGCCCGGCCGGCCAGGTAGACGCGCGTGTACTCGGCCATGGGAATCAGTATGGCGGCGCCGATGATTGGACCGGCCAGCGTACCGGTACCACCGAGGACGGCCACAAGGCACATCTGGATGGAGAAGAGAAGCGCAAAGACGGTGTTGGGGCTGATGTACAGGACGAACTGGGCGTAGAAGGTGCCGGCGATGGCCGTGAACGCAGCGCTCAGCATTATGGCATAGAGTTTGTAGCGCGTGATGTTGATCCCCAGGCTGCGGGCGGCATCTGGATCTTCGCGAATCGCTTTCAGGTAGTAGCCAATCCGCGAGCGTTCGATGAGGTACGTCGCCAACATCGTGATGGCTAGCATGGCTAGAATGATGTAGTAGTAACCATACTTGGCTTCGTGGAACTGGAAGTTAGCGATGCGTTCTCCACGGATGATGGGTAGATACACGCCGACGGCGCCGCCGGCCCAACGCCAGTTGCGGAACATCACGGCAAAGATCTCGCCGGCGGCGATGGTGGCGATGGCGAAGTAGTGGCCGGCCAGCCGGAAGCTGGGCCAGCCGATGATGGCGGACACAACAACCGCAACCACTACGCCCCCAAACATCCCGATCCACGGCGAGATGTCCCACTTGGTGAGTATGAGCGTCGAGGTGTAGGCGCCAAGGCCGAAGAAGATGGCGTGGCCCAGTGAGACCTGGCCGGCGTAGCCACCGATCATGTTCCACGCCAGACCCAGAACGCTCCACAGCAGGATCAAGATCATCGTGCGCTGCAGAAACGGCTGCGTGAACAGGCGGGGAAACGCCAGCAGGAACGCCGCCAGGATGATCAGGATGAGCCAGTTCAGTCGATTGGTTTTCATGCTACTGGTCATTGTTTTGTCGCGACTGCGCCTCCAGCCAGGCTGTCTCTTCGTCTGACAGGGCCGGCGGCGGAGGCGGCTGGGAGTAGTCGATCCGCAAGTCGTAGCGAGCAGCCTCGTACGTCGTGCGCAGGGCTACACCCAGATCGAGGGGCACGTCTGGGTCCGGTCGGAGCAGGGGCACTGGCAGCACGGGTAACGGATCCTGAAGCCGAATAGGCCACACCTCGCAGTTTGGGCGGGCGTAGGCGCGGCTGACCATAGCCAGGTAGGGTGTGTCCGGCACCTCGCCAAGAAACGGCATGCGCCGGCCCGCACGCAGCAGGTCAATCTCGACCAGATGGGCGTCAGAATCTAACACCTCGTTGCGCTTTTGCAGGTATTCGCGCCGGCCTTCTCCTCGCTTGTTGACAGGAGACAGCAACTCGATGACAGTGACCAGCTTCATCGTGGCAGCCTCATAGATGTAAAGAGTCACCAGGCGGGTGGGGAGCTCAACGGGAGTCTTCAGGCGCAGGGCAGGTGGCGTGACCCCTGGTGGCATGGCGTCTGTTGTAGGAGCGGCATGCTCAGGCTGTAGCACGGCGACGTCCGGCATAATGGCCCGTCCGTCTAAGTCATCGTCCGGCAGGCGCTCCACGATGACGCGTGAGCCCAGATCGGTAATGTACCTGGGCGCCAACAGCCGGGTCAGCAGAGTACGGAACGTCGAGATCAACTGGATGTGGACGTCCCCCCAGATGCCTTCAAGATAAGGATCCATTCCCGGAAATGGGGATGCCATACTGCGCTCCTTCCAACTTGTCCGAGAACAATACTGACTACTGATGTCTCCTCAACGCCGGCCGAACAGGCCTTGCGGACGGATGAATACCACGCCCAAATAGATACCGTAAACCAGCATCGTCTTGAACCGGGGTTCCCACAGGAAGCCGCCCATCACTTGCACCAGACCGATGACGATGCCGGCGATGAAGGCGCCCGTGACACTGCCGAACCCACCCAGCGCCACAGCGACGTAGGCGACGAGCACGAACACGGCTCCGACCTCGGGGAAGATGGGATTGAAGGTGGCCAGCAGTGCGCCGGCGACGCCGACGCAGGCCAGAGCCAACCCCCATGCCAGGGCGAACATGCGCTCGGTGTCGATGCCCATGAGGCCGGCGACTTCCTTGTTCTCGGCCGTTGCCTCCAGAGCCCAGCCGGTGCGGGTGTTCTTGATGAACCAGTACAGCAGGCCAGTCGTAATGGCGGCTCCGATCGAGGTCACCAGTTGCGGCGTGCCGATGAAGATGCCGAACAACTCCAGCCGGCCACTGATCAGCGTATCGCCAATCCGGCGGTAATCCTCACTCCACACCACCTGGGCCAGGTTGCGCAGGAACACCATCATGCCGAAGGTGACGAAGATTTGGGCCAGCATTGGCGCATCGAGGACGTGTTTGATGACCAAGCGGTAGGTGATCGTGCCCAGGATGAACAGCAGAGCGGCGACTACCGGGATCGAGAACACGGGATCGACGCCCCACAGCGTGTACATCCAGTAGGTGAAGTACATCGCCAGCATCAAGTGCTCGCCGTGGGCGAAGTTCACGATGTCCATCACCCCGAAGATCAACGTAAGTCCCACGGAAATCAGGGCGAAGACAAAACCAATGAGCAACCCGCTGACCAGGGTTTGGGCTAGCAGTGTGGTTTCGGGGGACAGGCCAGGCCTCCTGTTGAACTCTGATTCGTTTCTTTTCTGAAAGCCGCTACTCAGCCCTGTTCTTGACGACAGACTGGGCTGAGTCCCTTTCAGTGTGTAGCGTAGAGAATACCATCGATTTCCCGCAGTACCTCTTCGGTTTCTGTTTCCTGATAGATCTCGTACTTGATGGCCCACCGAACAAAATCGACGTCATCACCCAACTCACCGCGCTCAAACCGGACGAAAAACTCTTCAGAGCCCATGACATAGTGAAGTTCCAATTGCGTCAGCTCCCTGACAACCTAAATAAAATCACTCAACGGCGCTGCATTTTCGAGGGCCTCTCGCAACACCTGCTTCAGTTCTTCACCTGACTGGGGCATGGTCTGCTGCGTGAATCTCACTCTTGGCATCGTAAGCCTCTTTCTAGAATGCTTCTTGTTTGGGCTCAATCATATTTCAATCGTCGAAACGGACTAAGTAAATGCGGCTCTTTGAGCTTTTGTGGGATGAAGGTTCACATGCTCCACAATATGTAGGAAAAATGGCGCGCTATTTCGCCTATTTCGTACAGCATGCAGAGGTCGACCACACAATTCCTCAAAGAGCCGTAAATGCTAGGGTGGTTAGAGTGATGAGTCAAGGCCGGCCGCCCAGAGATGGGCAGGAAGCCAGAGGGAAGAAGGTCCCCTCTGGCTTCTCTGACTGCCTGGCACTCTGTCAAAACCTACCGCTCTGACCACTTGGGGAAGGGCCAGACGATCTCGGCCGAGGCCAGATCGAAGGGCCAGACGGTCTTGTACTCGCCGCCCTGAATCTGGACGATGATGCCGCTGCCCAGGATGTTCTGGTGCGTTTCAGGATCGAACTCGATGCCCTGCCAGGGCATGATGATCTGATCGGCCGGGATGTCAGTTTCCATCAATGCCTGCTGGATGGCTTCCGGATCGGTGGAGCCGGCGCGGTTGATGGCATCGGCCAGGACCAGCATGCCGGTGAAGGAGCGGGCCGAGTTGCCGTTCATGTTGGTGCCGTAGCGCTCTTTGTACAAGTCATTCACGGCCTTGACGATGGGCTTCGTACCAGCCAGATCTAGCGCCCACACCTCGCGGCTGAGGATGTAGTTGGCATCGTCGCCCAAGGTCTCGACGAACTCCGAGGCGACGAAGCCGGCGTCCATAGCGATGATGGCCGTCGGCGTGTAGTCGAGCTGCTTGTAGGTTTGCATGTAGAGGATGGCGTCGGACACGTACGAGGACTGCAATAGGACGGCATCGCCGGCTGCCTTCAGCTTCTGGACCTCGCTGCTCACGTCGGCTGCCTTGGCCTCGTAGGGGATGTTGGCGACGACGTCGTACCCGTACTCTTCCGCGTATTGATTCTCCAGCGTGGCAACGTCGGTTCCCCACAGCGTGTTCTCGTTGAGAACGGCGACGTTGCTCACATCGTAACCCTGCGCCTGCATGTCGTCGAGGAACTGGTAGAAGTTCTCGGAGAACAGCCTGTCGAAGGGGGTGGTGCGGAAGAACCACTGGAACCCGCGCTCGGTCAACGTCGGTGACGTGGACTCGGGGTTGAGGAATGGGACGCCTTCGCGCTCGGCGGCCTGGCTGGCAGTGGCGGTGACGGCGCTGTTGTACGAGCCGACCAGAGCCACGACGTTCTCGGTGGTGATCAGGCGCTCAGCCTCGGCGGCCCCTTTCTCGGGATCGGCCTCATGGTCACCGAATACGAGGCGAATCTTGGCCCCGCCCAGGTTGGGTAGGCCGGCCGAACTTGCCAGGGGCAGGTTGAGTTCGGATTTGTTGTTTACGATGTCTGTGGCCAGCTCGACGGCGTTTTTCAGGTCGACGCCGGTGGCCGCCAAAGAGCCTGACAGCGGGTAGATGGCGCCGACGACGATCTCCTCGGCCGGTGCGGCTTCTTCCTCCTGTTCGGGCGCTGCTGCCGGAGGGGCCGGCGCGCAGGCAATCGCTACAACACTGAGAATGAGAAAGACAAGCAACAAAGGGTAAAGGCGGGACATATCTCCTCCTTTCATACGTGGGATCGTAGACCTCCGAACGGTGTCACCAATCCCAAAGGCTGACTGAGTGAAATCACATCCACATGCAGGAAGCATCACGGCTCTTGCGAGGGTGAGTTCCGCATGCGGAAAAACACTATACATATAGTATATCCGTTAAGGTGTCGTAAGTAAAGGCAGCACTGGTTCCGTTAGTGGGATTCGTGAGACAACTTCCAGAACAGCGAAGCTGGTTGGGCTGGCATCCCACTTTTGAGCCTAAAATGAGCAATTTTTGGGGCGATGTCGCCAAACCAAGCAGTTCTAAGTGCCAATTTCCCCACCGCCTGGGATTAGGTTTCTCTTCTCGGATGGGGTTTCATATTCCCACCCAACGGAACCAGTGCCCGTCAATCTCCCACTCCTCTATTTCCTCCGGATGCTTCACTTTCCCGGTAAGGGTACATGATATCCCTGCTTCGGAGTAGGCGCCGGGGTCATAGAGCATGTAGTCCTTGAATGGGGTGGGTTCCTCTTGATAGCAGGACCAGACGGCCTTCCCTATCACCGTCGGATCCATCTCTCCCACCAAATCTACCAGACCATTTTCTCACCTTTCCTTCTGACAATCTGCATTCAGGGTAGGCTGAACGCTTACGTACGATTGTATAGACTTTCAGAAAAAGATTTTGACTCAGCGTGTCATTGCGAGCGTTTTGTGCGAAGCAATCCAGAAGATTGCCGCAATCCAGGAGATTGCCGCAATCTCCCACTTACTTGGGAAAGATTGCTTCGTCGTGCCTCCTCGCAATGACATCCGGGTAAGCAGAGTCAAAAACATTATCTTAACATCTATGTAACTACCCAGGCATGTCCGGGGGTGGTAAGCTCACCCACCAAACAGCCTCGTATGATGTCATTGCGAGGCGTTTTTTGCCGAAGCAATCTCCCGCATACATCGGAGGAGATTGCTTCGGCGCAAAACACGCTCCTCGCAATGACAGGCTGAGTAGTTACACATCTATAGCAATTGCGTCAAGGCCTCCACCAGTCTGTCTATGTCTCTAGGATGATTATAAGCCTGGATAGAGACTCGCACAAACGGGCCCCCTTGCCATTCTGAGACAGGCGCCTCTACCTGAAATTCCCCCCACAGACGCCGTCGCATCTCCTGAGCATCGCAGGCCGGCAAGAGAGCCGTGAACATCTGCCCCCACCACTTCTCCGCATCAGGACAGATGTGGGGGAGGCCGGTTAGTTCCCCAATGCGGGTGCGTGCTTCACGTGCCAGACGATGGCAAGCGGATCGTACCTGAGGCCAGTCATGGCGAGCCTGATAGTCAATGGCCGCCGGCACACTCAGATAGGCTGCGGGGTCGTCAGTCCCAAGCCACCGGAAGTAGTCGACAAAGGATGATGATCCTGGCGTAGGGCTTTGCCAACCCCAACCGACAACCAGCGGTTCTACCAACGTTTGCCGTTCAGGTCGAGCGTACAGGAAGCCAGAACCTTTGGGCGCGCACAGCCATTTGTGGCAGTTGCCGGCGTAGAAATCTACGCCAAGTGCATCCAGCGCCAGATCGATCTGCCCTGGGGCATGGGCGCCGTCCACCACTGTCAAAATGCCGGCCGCCCGAGCGCGTTGGCAGATCCGTTCGACGGGCAAGATCAATGCGGTGGGCGACGTGATATGGCTGATGAAGATAACGCGAGTGTGTTCGGTGACGCCGGCCCACAGATGCTCCACCACCTCCTCTGTGCTGTGGATGGGCAACGGTATGGGCTGGCTGACATAGCGAGCCCCCCGCTTTTGGCAGACGAAGCGCCAAGCCCGATCTGCCGCGCCGTATTCGTGGTTGGTGCTCAGCACCTCGTCGCCGGGCTGCAAATCCAAAGAACGCGCCACGACATTGACGCCGTGGGTCGCGTTAGGCACGAAGACCAGGTTGTCGGTCGTAGTGCCAACGTATTGGGCCAGCCGAGCGCGGGCGTTTGCCCGTAGATCGCTGAGACGCCGGCCCAGGAACGCCACAGGGTTGGCTTCCAGCTCTCGCTGCCAGGCCTGGTAAGTTTCGAATACCGGTCGGGGGCAGGCGCCAAAGCTGCCGTGATTGAGGAAGCTGATATCCGGCCGCAGTAGAAAGTGATCGGCCAACTCCCTCAGTGGTAAGCTAAGCGCTTTCTCTTTCGTCACTGTTTCAACTGCATTTCCAAATCTGTAAGCGTTCACCGGGTGAGACCCTTGCGAAGGTTTGCCAATCGCATTCGGGTTGAAAGGCCCCTCTCCAGTCGAGAATTGGTCTCTTGCCGAGGCTACTCTCAACCTTCGGGCTCTACGCGGATTCGAGGGGTACACCGAACCCTAGCACAGATGGCCAACTTTGTCCCCCCATATCTGGGTCTATCAACCTTCCTACGCCCAGATATAGAGGCAGATGGGGAAGAGGTGGTCCTTCTCGAAGTTCTACCCCTCGAATCCGCGTAGACCCAACCTTCGCAAGGGTGGCTGAACGGTTACCCAAATCTTTCTCCCTTCACACCAACCTCTAAGGGGGATAGCTCACTTGATGGGAGCAATTATAGCAAGACAAGTCTTGCCGCGCAATGGGAATGCACCTGGTGTTTACCCATAAGTCACCTGTCAAGTAGAGGCAAGGCCGAACCCCTAAAACCTGTCTGCGTGCTCCGCACAGGCAGGCCTGAAACAAGTTTCAGCCTCCTGGACGCTCGAACTTGCGACGTCCTGAGCCTGTCGAAGGGTTCGAGGTGCGTGCAGATCACACGTGAAACAACTTGACATCCAAGTTATGGGTAAACACCAGGAATGCACGGGGTGCAGTTGACACATTGGCAGGCCGGTGCTATCATATTAGCCGGCGTGAATTCCCTGAACCCCATCTGGCGCTCCCCCTCACTCCGCGCCAGTGTAACGTGTACTGAGGACATGTCATGACGCGCTATATCCTTGGCCGGCTGGCCAGCTTGGTATTCGTATTCTTTGCTGTTTCCATCATAACTTTCCTCATCATGCATTCCGTGCCCGGCGGGCCCTTCGACGAAACGAAGATGCCTCTGCCGCCGGAAGCGAAGGCCAATATCTTGCGCAAGTACGGCCTGGATCGTCCGCTCTGGGAGCAGTATGCGCGCTATATGTGGCACGCCTTTCACCTCGATTTCGGCGTGCCTTTCCAAAGTCCAACGGAATCAGTCACTGAGCTTATCCGTCGCGTGTGGCCACCCACAATCCAGTTGGGAATCTTGGCCGTCCTATTTGCTTACGTTTTTGGGTTGCTCTTCGGGATCCTGGCTGCCATCCGCCAAAACTCGTGGCTGGATTACGTCGTTACATTGTTCGCCACGTCGGGTATCGCTGTTCCCAACTTTGTCATAGCCACGTGGTTAGTCTTGGTCTTTGCGGTTCGCCTGCGTTGGTTGCCCACAGGCGGGTGGGATGAACCGAAACATGCCATCATGCCCGTAATTGCTTACGCTGTGGGGCCTATGGCGCTCGTGGCCCGCTACACTCGAGTCAGCATGTTGGAAGTTCTCAGCGCCGATTATGTGCGGACCGCCCGGGCCAAGGGTCTCACTGAGAGGCGCGTGGTCTTGCGTCACGTCCTTAAGAACGCCCTCATCCCTCTGATTACGGTCCTGGGACCGTACATTCCCAATCTACTCACCGGCTCGATTTTCATTGAGTCTGTTTTCCGCGTCCCCGGCCTGGGCCGCTTCTTTGTAACCAGCATGTGGGAGCGGGATTACCCTTTGATCATGGCCCTGATGCTCCTGATTGCCGTCCTGTGGGGGGGCATTTATCTCATCAGCGATATCCTGTACACCGTTGTTGACCCACGGGTTCGCCTGGACTCAAGGAGCGCCTAGATGGTGACGACCGCTTCCCAAGTTGAAAGACAACCTATCGCCGCCGTTGAGCTTGGCCGGCAACGTACGCTCTGGAGTGATGCCGCCCGGCGCTTTGCTCAGAATAAGCTGGCTATGGCCGGGTTGGTCGTGGCGCTGGTGCTCATTTTGACCGCCATCTTCGCTGATTTCCTGGCGCCACAGCCCTACGATCGGGTTGTGCTGTCGGAGGCGCTTCAGTTCCCCAGCCGTGCCCATTGGCTGGGTACCGATGCGGTGGGACGCGACTTCTTGAGCCGTATCATCTACGGCGCTCGCACATCGCTCATCGTCGGTTTTCTAGTCCAGATCATCGCCTCCATCATCGGGGTGCCGCTGGGAGCAGTGGCCGGCCTGCGCGGAGGCAAGACGGACTTCGTCGTCACGCGGCTGGTTGAGGTCATGACGGCCTTTCCCAGCTTCTTATTCGCCTTGTTCATTATGAGCGTCCTTGGGACGGGCCTGTTCAACGTGATCCTAGCCATTAGTGTCACCAGTTGGGTGCCTTTGTGTCGTCTCACACGAGGTCAACTTCTGAGCTTGCGGGAGAAAGAGTTCGTGGCAGCGACCCGGGCTCTGGGAGCCAAGGACCGGCGCATTATCCTTCATCACCTGCTTCCCAATGCCCTGCCGGCCTTGATTGTCATGATCGCACTGGGCATACCTACGGCTATCTTCGCCGAAGCGGGACTCAGCTTTCTGGGGGTTGGCATCAACGATCCGCTGCCGAGTTGGGGCAAGATGGTCGGCTCTAGCTCGGCCTATATTCGCGTTTACTGGCACCTCGGCCTGTTCCCCACCCTGATGATTGCCATTACCACCTTGAGCTTCACTTTCGTCGGTGATGGCCTGCGAGATGCTCTGGATCCGACNATGTTGAAGTAGGCAATGAACCTATCTGAAAACCTGGTCTCGATACAGGCTTCGCCCACTCGACCGACGGTTTTCAGATAGGCTGATGCGAAGGAGGTGATGGCTCAGCCTAAACGTTTGCTTTTCTTCATGTGAAGCTGTGTACGATAGTTCATAATCAGTGACTGCTCAGGCACTTCGTGTCTACACAAGAAGAGACCGGAAAAAGGGGTCGGTGGGGGGCGGCCGCCCCCCACCGACCCCTTTTTCCGCATTTCTCAACTGCGGGGGCGAT
>JAANWY010000359.1 GCA_018263655.1 Anaerolineales bacterium
CCAGCAGCCAGGAGACCTTGCCCAGCAGCCGGGAGACCTTGCCCAGCAGCCAGGAGACCTTGCCCAGCAGCCAGGAGACCTTGCCCAGCAGCCAGGAGACCTTGCCCAACAGTCGGGAGACCTTGCCCAACGATGGGCGCAGCCGCCGGTGCCAACGCGGCACCAGCGCTGCTTTGTCGATGTATCGGATGGCCAGGCGGGGCTGGCCGTCTTCAATCGCGGCCTGCCGGAATACGAGGTATTGCGCGCTGACGGTCGGAACAGGGTGGCTGTCACACTGCTGCGTTGCGTGGACATGATCTCGCGGGGTGACTTGTTGACGCGCCCGGAGCACGCCGGCATACCGTGCCCCGCACCTGAAGGTCAGTGCATAGGAGAATACACTTTCGAATACGCAGTGCACCCTCACCTCGGTGACTGGCACACCGTGTACCGCGATGCCTACACCTTCCGCGCTCCGGTCTACCTGCGCCGAGGAGACGAACACGAGGGCTACATCGCTGAGGAGGTCTGGCCGAACGAGCCGCCGGCGAACCAGGCGGCAGACCCTACCACGCTGAAGTCCTCCGATCTGACGGGCGACCTTCCGTCTGAGCTTTCCTTCCTGACTCTGGAACCGGAGACGCTGGTGTTGAGTGCCGTCAAACGGAGTGAACAGGGCCATAAGCTCATCGTGCGGTTCTACAACCCAACGTCGGAATCCGCGCAAGCCACCATCCGTCTGTGCCGGCCCATTCGTGCTGCTCAAGCAGTGAATCTCAACGAAGAACCCCAGGCGGAACTGGCGGTTGATGAGGACGGCAGCCTGACCCTGCCTGTTGGCGGCAAACAGGTACGGACGATTGGGCTTGAAATCTGATGCCTGTAGAAGAGGTTTGCTATGGCCAAAGACCCGGGTGACACGATGACGCGCAAGGAACGCATGCTCACCGCCATGCACCGTCAGATCCCGGATCGGGTGCCCGTCTGCCCTGACACCTCGGCGATGGTGCCGGCCCGACTGACACGTAAGCCCTTCTGGGACATCTTCCTCTACGAGGACCCCTACATCGGGGATGCCTACATTGACCTGCTGCTGCGCTTCGGCAGCGACGGGTGGTACATTTACGATGAGCTCCCTTTCGGCAATGCAGCGCTGTGGAAGCCCGACGAGCCCACGTTCTCCCTGGCGCCTTTCAGCGGCATGGTGCCGGCTTCCGTGGTTCATGAAGACATTGTCAATCGCACCTCGGAGCGCATCACCGTGCGGACCGAGGTCGACACCCCCTTGGGGCCGTTGAGCAAGGTGGAGGTCTATCCGATAGCCGACGTCCCCTGGCCCGAGGAGAAGTGGATCAAGGACTTGGAGCGCGACTGGCCGCGCATGCAGTATCTCATAGGCGAGGACTGGACCTACCGTCCCTTCTTCCGCCGGCGCGACCGGCTGGGCGATTTGGGCGTCTACTCCTGGATGTTGTTCTTGCCCCTTGATTGGTGGTTCCACATTCGCGACGACGCCAACGAGCAGCTCACCTTCGACCTGGTTGACCATCCGGAGGAGATGCGCGAGATCTTTGACTACTACACCCGCTTCGCGCTGGCCCAGTTGGAGGCCTTCATCGAGGCCGGGCCGCCGGACGAGCTTCATATCCAAGGGTCCGTATCTAGCCTGAGCCTGATCTCGCCCACGTTCTATCGCGAATATAATCTGCCCTTCCTTGAGGCAGTCACGGCCCGATGCCGCGATGTGGGCCTCATCAGCCATCAACATGTCTGTGGCAAATCCTTCCAAGTCGTTGAGATGAGCTACCAGGAAACAGCCCTTGACGTCATGGAGCCACTCGAGGGGCCGCCGGGTGGGGACGTGGACCTGGCCGAGGCCAAGCGGCGTTGGGGGGACAAGTTCTGTCTCAAAGGGAACTTGAACACCTTCGACCTGATGCTGAACGGAACGCCCGAAGAGGTGGCCCAAGCAGCCAGAGATGCCATTGATGCAGCCGGCGAGGGTGGTGGCTACATCCTGTCTACGGGCGATCAGTGCGGCCGTGATACGCCGGATGCCAATTTCGAAGCTCTGGTGGAGGTCTCCAAGACCTACGGGCGCTATCGCTGATCAAGCGTGAGTCATGCAGCGCCGGGGAGTTCAAGCTGTTACTGTCGGTAGACCAACGCTTGCCACTCCCGGATCGGGAGAGCTTGAAGCGGTTCTGTGAGACGATCTGACTTGAACAATCAACGACGAAATGCTGCTGAGACGAGTGAGGGGGTGATGCCTCGCCGTAAACGAAGCCCATTGCAATTGAAAGTAGAGTGTAGCGTTCAGTGTGTGAGTTCAACTATCACTTAAGTTCGCAAGGAGGTTTGGTCATGGCTGATCAGAAAAAGATATCGCGACGAGAATTCCTGCAGGCTGCCGGCGCGGCTGCGGGCGGTCTAGCACTGGCAAGCTGCGCACCGTTGCCGGCAACACCGCCGGCCGCTGAGACGAAGGCGACTGCCCCCGCTGTTGTCGAAAAGAAGACCCTCACGCTGGCTATTCAGGGCTTTGCCCACGACGCGGTCCGCATTGTGCTTGACGAGTGGGAGGAGAAGACCGGCCACACGGTTGAGTTGGAGAGCGGTCCGACCACCGGCCAGGAGATGGTCACTAAGTATGCGCCGGCCTTCCAGGCTGGTGCGAGTCCGGTAGACGTCATGAGCGACGCCGATGACTCGGGGCCGATCTTCTACCGCGCCGGCTGGATAGAGCCCCTCGACGGTGTGATCCCCCAGGAGACGTGGGACGACTTCCCGGCGATCTTCGACCAGCAGATCGAGGTCTGGCACAGCTATGAGGGGCAGCGCTATCGTGTGCCGCACGAGTTTGCCATCGGCTACACCTGGCATCGCAAGGACTGGTTCGACGAAAGAGGTCTTGAACCCCCCACTACCTGGGACGAACTGGTGGAGATCGGTAAGGCGTTCACCGACCCTCCTGTGTGGGGCACGTTGGAGGCAATTAAGAAGCCGGGCCTGATGTACGTCTACATGGCGTACCTCACCGCGCAGAGCGGTGGCGAGATCTTCGAATTCGACGAGGCGACGGCTACGGCGTTCCAGTTCGCGCATGACTTGATCTACAAGCACAAGATCATGCCCGAGACGGCCCTGTCGATGGACTACACGGAGCAGAACGAAGAGTACATGAACGATCACGTGGCCATCATGCGCCAGTGGCCGTTCTTCTGGGGCGTTGCGCGGGGGAACGAGGCCTGGTACGAGGAAGGCAAGGCAGAAATTGTGCCGCCGCCTAGCGGCCCGGCTGGCCCTAAGAGTTGGTGGGGCGGCTGGGGCTTTTCCGTCCCCAAGTTCGCACCGAACAAGGAGGAGGCGCTCGACCTGGTAGCCTTCCTGACCTCCGCTGAGAACGCACCGGTCTTAGCCGAAGGCCAGAGCTGGTTCGTGATGCCGCGCAAGTCGATCATGGAAGCCATGGGTGGCGAGGGGCTTGTGCCATTCATGAAGGAGTATGTGGATGCTGGTGTGCCGGCACCACGCCCGTTCCACCCGAAGGTGGCCGAGGCGCAATCGGTGGTTGACGATGTAGCCAGCCTCTACCTGACCGATCAGATATCCCTTGAGGAAACCATGGAACGCGGCAAAGAGCGCATTGAGGCGCTGGGCTAACTTGTGCCAGAGGTGCAGAGGTGCGGGGGTGCAGGGGTGAATTCTCTCCTGCTCCTCCGCTCCTTTGCTCTCTCGCTCGGGAATAAGTTATCTAATCCTTAGCCCTAAGACGATTCGCCAGCAAGGAAGTTTTCTGATGTCTCATCCAATATCCGATGAAGTGCGTGCAGACGCCGCTCTGGCTCGGGAGGCAGTCCAGGAGCGAGCACTGCGACGCCGTGCCGGCCGGCGGAAGGTGGCACGCCGCTTGGTCACGCTCTTCTTGCTGTTATTACCAGCCGTTGGACTGCGCCTGTTCACTGCAGTCTACCCCTACTTGCAGACGATTCGGCTGAGCTTCTACGAGTACAATCCAGCATTTCCGCCCGAGCGTTTCGTGGGCTTTGAGAACTTCGAGCGCATGGCGTCTGATCCATCTGTCACCAGCAGCGTCAGCTTCACGATCCTGTTTGTCGTCGTTTCGACGATGTTGCAGTTGATCTTGGGATTGTTGGTTGCGTTGCTGCTGAACCGCGCCTTCTTCGGTCGTGGCCTCGTGCGTGCCATCAACTTGATCCCGTGGGCGATCCCGATGGTGGTGGCCGCTATCGGTTTCCGCTGGATGTACAACGCCCAGTACGGAATCATCAATGATCTGCTCCGGCGGACGCTTGGCTTCACCGTGGCTTGGCTGACCAACTACTGGAGCGCGCGGGTGGCTGTCACGGCTACGAATGTGTGGAAAAGCACGCCGTTCTTGGCCCTGGTCTTCCTGGCCTCTTTGCAAGGTGTACCCGAGGAACTGTACGAGGCTGGGCGCGTGGACGGCACCAATCGGCTCACTGCGTTCTTTCACATAACGCTGCCGCTGATCTTGCCACAGGTCACAACTCTGGGGCTCTTTATGCTTGTGTGGCAACTTGCCAGTTTCGACTTGATCTTCACCATGACGGGTGGGGGGCCAGGCTACGCGACGCAGGTGCTTGCGTACGCGATCTACCAGGTAGCGTTTACGGGCCTGAACTTTGGCTACGCTTCGGCCATCAGTATGGTGCTCTTCGTCGTTGTTGCCATTTTCGGTACGCTGGGCGTGTTGTTGTACCGGCGCGTGGAAGTCATATACTAGGAGGGACGCCGGATGGCAATTTCGTCTTCAAAACGACGTGAGCCGGCCTTCGCTGATCGTAGACTGCGTGTGTTGAGCTGGCTTGATCGGCTGATGCTCATATTGTCTGTGGGTATCTTTCTCTTCGCGGTGTTGTTTCCCTTCTACTGGATCGCGCTCTCGTCGTTTTCCCCCCGGTATGAGCTATTCACGATCCCACCACGCTACTGGCTCAGCACTTTTACATTGGAGAACTACCAAGTGCTGGCGGACAACATCCCACTCTTGCGATATTTCTTCAATTCGTTGATCTTTGCCAGTGGCTCAAGCGTCGTTTCAGTGGTGGCTGCGTTTCTGGCCAGCTATGCTTTGGCACGCCTCCGCTTCCGGGGGGCGGACCTGGTCTTCGTGGGCTTCCTGGTCTCCATTGCCCTCCCACAGATTGGCACGCTGGTCCCCCTCTTCGATCTCTACAATCGGCTGCACATGATCAACACGTACCGGGGTCTCATCATCCTGATGTCGAGCTTGATCACGCCCTTTACGATTTGGATCCTGGTGCCCTTTATTCAGCAAATCCCAGTGGAAATTGAGGAGGCGGCGACGATTGACGGTGCGCGTCTGCCGCAGATGTTGTGGCACATTGTGGTGCCCGTGATGCGGCCGGCGCTCGTTACGCTGCTCATTCTCAACTTCATCATCTCGTGGAACGAATTGTTGTATCCACTCGTTTTCGCGACCACCCGCGCCACCAAAACGTTGAGCGTCGGGCTCGTCGAACTAGCCGTTCAGCCAACGTCCGGCGGGGGCCGGCCCTGGCATCTATTGAGTGCTCAAAGCATGATCATGATCATTCCAGTCCTCGTACTGGTACTTTTCTTCCAACGACTGATCATCACCGGGCTGACGCGTGGTGCGGTGAAATAGGGGTGGCTACTCAGGCATTTCTCAACTGCGGGTGCAAGGCGGGGCGGGAGCACAACCCCACGGTCTCCGGCGCAACGTGGCCGGGCAATACCTGCTGTGGGCCATGGTTCAGTACCTGACGCAATGAGGTGGTCGGTCGAATGAACACCTATTGGAAAAGACGCTATGCCGAAACGAAGGATTTCTTAACTCGAGTCTGGCATCTGGATAACGATGAGCGCCCCGCTTACTACGTCGGCGTTGCCATCGACGCCGAAGAGTCGATGCTGGACCGCTTCACCAATCCCGAAAGGATGCTGCGCCATCAATTGAGAGAAATCGAGGTGCGGGAAAAGATCAAAGACGATGCCGTCCCCACTTTGTATCCTTATCTGGGCACCGGCGCCTTCGCTTCGGCGTTCGGTTGTGAAGTGACTTGGTATGAAGACGATCACCCCTGGGCCAATGCCCTGATCTATGGCAATCCTGATCGAGTATATGCCCTGGAGCAGCCCAAGCCCACCGACGGGCTGCTGGGCGAAGTGCTAGACTATACCCGCCACTTCCTGGACAGGACGGGAGATGGCTATCCCATCCGCGTGACGGATCTCCAGGGGCCTGTCGATACGGCTTACCTCATTTGGAACAGCGATGACTTCCTGGTCGCCATGTATACGAATCCAGAGGAGGTGCATCACCTCTTGGGCATGGTGACGCAGTTGATCATCGAGTTTGTTACGGAACAGCGCCGGCTGGTGGAGGATTTCGTCCCCTGCCACCTACAACCGTGGCTCCCCGACGGCTTCGGCCTGACTGTCAGCGATGACGCCATGGCTCTGCTTTCGCCCGATCTGTACGAGGAGTTCGCCGTTCCTTATCTCAATCAGCTCTCCGAAGCCTTCAACGGCGTATTCGTCCATTCCTGCGGCAATGTCGAGCATAATCTAGAGAGCCTAAAGAAAGTGCACAAGCTGCGGGGCATCAACTTCGGGGCGACGGAAACACCCTTTGAAAGTGTTGTCGAGGCTTTCTCGGGCGAGGTCGTCATTTGCCCCCACGTGGGTCTCAACAAGGACATCACCTTCGACAGCATCTTCGAGTACTTGGAGCATGTCTTGATCACCAAGCAGACCAACCGTGGATTGTATGTCCTAATCGATCCCACCAATTCCCTACTGCCGGCCACGATGAAGTGGACGGAGGAAGAGTTGCAGCGATTCTACGCTCTAATCGAGAGATACGTGTGAGGAGAAGATGCCTGTCATTGAAATTGACGTTACGATTGAGGAACTGGCTGCGCGCAAAGAACGCATCGAAAAGGCCCAACGTTTCGAGGAGCCGGATCGCGTCCCCGTCTTGCCGGCCATCAATTATCGCTTCTTGCTCCCGCAGATCGACGTTTCCTTCCGCGATTACTACAACGATCCCGAGACGATGCTGAGATCGCAAATCCTGGCCCAGAAGTGGCTCATGGAGAATATCAAGACGGACCAGCATGCGATCACCGGCGCCTGGGTGGGAGGCTGGACCGATTTCCAAAACGCCAGCGAACCGTCGGCCATGGGGTGCGAGGTAGTGTTCCCCGAGGACGACATCGTGTGGGTCAATAGCCACTGGGTCAAGAACGATAAGGACCTACGGAAGTTAGAGAAGATGGACGTGATCCGCAACGGACTGCACGGCCGCGCCATCCGCTTCCGGGCCGAGATGATGAAGGTGGCCGAGAAGTGCCCGGTCCGCTTCCTGGGCGGCCCTATCTTCTATCCGGGGGAGAACCCGGTCTTCACTCACACCTCTGACGGCCCTTTCACCAACGCCGGCGACTTGATGGGACAGACAGAGCTCTTTGTCGCGCTCTACGAACGCCCCGACTCTGTCAAGGCGTTGCTGCAGATCATCACCGACAAAACCATTGAGTACCTGGACTTTTGCTGGGAAGAGTTGGAACTTCCACACCGAGATTTTGCTTTCACGGATGACCTGGCCGCTGCGCTATCGCCAGAGCTCTACGAAGAGTTTGTGTTGCCGTATGATGTGCAACTCAGAGACCACTTCCAGGGTCGGGTGAGCTTGCACATGTGCGGGAAGACAGATCACTTGCTCCACTACTTCGTCGACGATCTGCGCATTCACGAGTTTCAAGGATTCGGGTGGGAAGTTGACAAGCGGAGACTGGCTTCCGTCATGGGGGGCAAGGTGGTGCTGCTGGGCAACATTAGTCCTCTGACCATCCTGAACGGGACGCCGGCGCAGGTCAAGGAAGAAACCCGGCGCGCCATCGAGGTTTTTGGGCCCTGCAAGGGGTATATCATTCAGGACGGCAATAACATTGCTCCTGGTTCACCTATTGAGAACATCAACGCCATGTATGAATCGGCGGTGGAATACGGGCGATATTCCCCTTTTACGGCATTTGACAAGAAGCCAGTTCTTTAGTATAATGCTTAGTCGCGATTTTGAGCGTGCTAACATATCAGAATCCCATTTCATTCCTCGCTCACCAGACTTCAAATAAGACGGGGTCAACAGTACTTCAAGAGCTTATCTCGTTCCGGAAATTTTAGTGACTTCACCACGCGCTGATGCTGAGTAGCATCGGTCTTTGCTGCCCATGGGTTGTTGGATGTGTGGAGTCTTCACGTTGGGTTGCTAGTAAATTGAGGAGGCAAACGGCATGGCTGAGGTGATCAAAGCGTACACCAAGCCTGGGGGAGACGGTGACCTGGGTGTCGATCTGGATACCACAGCCGTCATGGAGCTGCCGGCATTCGAACGGGCAGGGTTGCTGTCCGTTGAACGGCACAAGTCGTACGCACGTATCATCAATGTACTCGAATTGCCAACACTTATCCATGTACAGTTGGATTCCTACGAGTGGTTCCGAGAGTTCGGGCTGAAGGACCTGCTGGACGAAGTATCACCAATTGTCAGTTTTAATCAAAATCTGGAGCTGTACTGCTACGATTATCGTTTCGACGAACCGAAGTACACTCAACAAGAATGTCGCGATATGGACATGACGTACGCGGCCCCCTTGTGGGTTGGCGTCCGCTTGATCAACCGTGAGACCGGCGAGATCCAAGAGCAGGAAGTCTTCTTCGGTGACTTCCCCTTGATGACCGACAACGCTACCTTTATTGTCAATGGTGCCGAGCGAGTCGTCGTCAATCAGTTGATTCGGTCACCGGGCGTCTACTTCGAGGCGGAAGAGGATCGGAGTACGGGACGCATCATAGGCTCGGCCAAGCTGATCCCGAGCCGTGGGGCTTGGATGGAGTTTAGCACGTCTAAGCGCGATCGCCTGTCGGTTAAGATTGACCGCAAGCGCAAGATCCAAGTGACGATGCTATTGCGGGCCATTGGCTATAGCACTGACGACGAGCTGCGCGAGCTGTTCGAGCCGTACGACACGGATGCGGAACATCCGTACATTGAGGCTACGCTGGACCGAGATTCCACGCAGGATACCGAAGAAGCGCTGCTGTCCATCTTCAAGAAGCTGCGTCCGGGTGATCCGCCGACTGTCGAGAATGCGGAGGATTACCTGACCAGCCTGTTGTTCAGCGAGCGGCGCTATGACCTGGGGCGTGTGGGACGATACAAGCTGAACAAGCGCCTGGACCTCGATATTGAGCTGGACCATCACACGCTCACCAAGGAGGATCTGATCGAGGTCATCAAGCGACTGATCATGGTCAACAACGGGGTCGAGGATGAGGACGACATCGATCACCTAGGCAATCGTCGCGTGAAGACCGTTGGCGAGTTGGTCCAGAATCAGTTTCGCATTGGTCTGCTGCGTATGGAGCGTGTCGTTCGGGAGCGCATGAGCAGCCGCGATCCGGAGCAGTCAACGCCCATCAGCCTGATCAATATTCGACCGGTGGTGGCGGCTAACCGCGAGTTCTTCGGCGGTAGCCAGCTCAGCCAGTTCATGGATCAGACCAATCCGCTGTCTGAGCTGACGCACAAGCGCCGGCTCAGCGCGCTGGGCCCGGGTGGCTTGCGGCGTGAGCGCGCCGGCTTTGATGTGCGTGACGTTCACCACAGCCACTACGGGCGTATTTGCCCTATCGAGACACCTGAAGGGCCCAACATTGGCCTCATCGTCTCATTGGCTACCTACGCCCGCGTGAACGACTACGGCTTTCTGGAGACGCCCTACCGGCGTGTCATTGGCCGAGTGAAGCCAGAGGTCGATCAACTTGTGGGGCGTCAGGTGCGCGAGGATGTCGTTGATCCTAATTCCGATGAAGTGATCGCTGAGGCCGGCATCCGCATCGATGAAGCGATGGCGGAACGGGTTGCTGCCGTCTCCGGCCTGAATGATGTGAAGATCGCACCCGTCGCGATGACCGACATCGTTTATCTGTCGGCCGACGAAGAGGATAGTGTCACGATCGCGCAGGCGAACGCCCTGTTGGACGATCATGACGAGTTTGTCGGCCCCCGGGTGTCGGTGCGGCGCCACCAGCGCTTCACGTTGGAGCCGGCGACCAACATCGACTACATGGACGTTTCGCCCAAGCAAATTCTCAGCGTTAGCGCGGCCCTCATTCCGTTCCTGGAGCACGATGATGCCAACCGGGCGTTGATGGGGTCCAACATGCAGCGCCAGGGTGTTCCACTCGTCAAGCCGGAGGCGCCTCTGGTGTCGACGGGTATGGAGAGCCAGGCGGCTCGTGACTCGGGCCAGGTGGTGTTGGCGCGGCAGTCCGGTGAGGCCGTCAGCGTGACGGCCCTGCACATCATTATCCGCGATGCCGAAGGCGAAGACCACGTATATCCGCTGCGCAAGTACGGCCGCTCGAACCAGAGCACTTGCATCGATCATTGCCCCATCATTGAGAAGGGCGATTGGATTGTCGAGGGTCAGGTCATCGCGGACAGTTCATCGACGGACGCGGGTGATCTGGCGCTTGGCCAGAACGTACTGGTTGCCTTCCTGAGTTGGGAGGGCGGCAACTACGAGGATGCTGTTCTCATCAGCGAGGAAATGGTTCGGCAGGACAAGTATACGTCGATTCACATCGAGAAACACGAGGCTGAGGCGCGAGATACAAAGCTGGGCCCGGAAGAGATCACCCGCGATATCCCGAACGTTGGCGAAGATGTGTTGAAAGACCTGGATGAGGGTGGCATTATTCGCATCGGTGCTACTGTCCATCCGGGCTCGATCCTCGTCGGCAAGATTACGCCGAAGGGCGAGACGGATCTTTCGCCCGAGGAGAAGTTGCTGCGGGCAATTTTCGGTGAGAAGGCGCGCGAAGTGAAGGACTCAAGCCTGCGGCTGCCTCACGGTGAACATGGCAAGGTGGTCGATATCAAAGAGTTCAGCCGCGACGATGATGTTGACCTGCCGGCTGGTGTGGAGCACATGGTCCGCGTCTCCATCGCGCAGCAGCGCAAGATCACCGAAGGTGACAAGATGGCGGGCCGGCACGGCAACAAGGGCGTGATCTCCAAGGTGGTGCCCGTCGAGGACATGCCGTTCTTGGAGGGCGGGGCGTCCATTGACCTCATCCTGAACCCGCTGGGTGTTCCGCACCGGTTGAACATTGGCCAGATTCTGGAGACCCACTTAGGGTGGGCGGCCGACCGGCTTGGCTTCAAGGCGATCACGCCCGTCTTCGACGGGGCTACAGAGAACGAAATCGTCGGCGAGCTGGCGCGAGCCTGGATGATTGATCAAGCCTGGGCCGATGTCTTGGAGCAGGCTTGGGACTGGTTCCGGGAGCGTGAGGTCGATACGGAGATGCTGGCCGACGACGCCGAGGCGCGCCGGCTCTATCTGGAGGGATGGTTGGGCCGCGACGACATAGACTACGACTACGCGGCGTTGTGGAATGATCGGGTCTACGCTCGCCGGCTGGCGCTACAGCAGTGGCTGCGTGACAAAGGTCACGATCCAGACGAAATCTTGGTCTTCGACAACGATGAGCGGCCGCTGGACGAAAAGCGTGCGGCCAACGCCAAAGCGCAGCGCGTCGGTCTAAAGCTGTGGCTGGCGTACAACTTGCCAAAGGCGCAAGACCTCGAGGTCGATCTGGACAGTCTTGAGACGCTCGAAGATATCACGGCAGCCTGCATGCGCTTCAGCCAGCAGACTGGTATCCCGATGCCCACGACTGGCAAGGTGATATTGCACGACGGCAAGACGGGCGAACCGTATGATCAGCCAGTCACCGTTGGAATCATCTACATGCTGAAGTTGCACCACCTGGTCGAGGACAAGGTCCACGCTCGATCGACAGGCCCCTACTCGCTGGTCACGCAGCAGCCACTGGGTGGCAAGGCGCAGTTCGGTGGCCAGCGCTTCGGTGAGATGGAGGTATGGGCGCTGGAGGCGTACGGCGCGGCGCACACCCTGCAGGAGATGCTGACCATCAAGTCCGACGACGTCACAGGGCGCGTGAAGACTTACGAAGCCATCGTCAAGGGTGAGGAGATCCAAGAACCTGGCGCTCCTGAATCCTTCCGCGTTTTGGTGAAGGAGTTGCAGAGCCTCGGGCTCTCGGTAGAAGTCCTCGACGAAGACGGCAGACGGATGTCGCTTGGCAGGGACGATGGCCTCGATCACCGCGGTGGTCGGATGGGGCTCAGCCTCAAGATACCGGGTGGCCGGCGTCACTAACGTAGGTCGATTTGCCAAGTCGACTACAGGTTGTCAGCAACTCGTGCCAAATCTCGAGTTGCTGACAGATTAGGGCGCACTAACACTGTTACAATGCTGGGTGAGGGTCTCCCGACCGAGGCGTATACGGGCCCTTCGTCAGACTCAGGACGCCGCTCGGTCAGGAGGCCTTCGCCGAGCGTAATAACGGCGCGGTGGACGGCGTCCACCGCGCCGTTAT
>JAANWY010000036.1 GCA_018263655.1 Anaerolineales bacterium
AGATTGTGACTACTCAGGCACTTCGCGCCTACACAAGAAGAGACCGGAAAAAGGGGGTCGGTGGGGGGGCGGCCGCCCCCCCACCGACCCCATTTTTCCGCATTTCTCAACTGTGAGGACAGTAGCCTGAGTAGCTACTGCAAATTATATGTTTTGTTCGCGAAACAGTCAAAACGTGGTCAAGATCGATTCCGAGTCGGCCGGCTCGGGGAGAGCGAACAAGATACGGCCATTGGCCGATGTTGCTTCCGCTACTGTTTCGGGTGGTACATTCCTGATCTCCGCGATACGCTGAGCGGTGAGGCGCACGTAGGCCGGCTCGTTGCGTTTCCCACGGTGCGGGTGCGGCGCGAGATAGGGCGCATCCGTCTCGACGACGAGCCAATCCAGCGGCACAGCTTCGGCCACCGCGACCGGTTTCGTCGCATTTTTGAACGTGACCGGGCCGGCTAGTGAGATCATGAACCCAAGTTCGATGGCTGCTAGAGCCATGTCCACATCGCCGGAGAAGCAGTGGAGCACGCCTAGCGGTCGTTTCCCACGCCAGGGATGGTGGTGCTTAGCCCAATCGCGGAGCATCGCCAGCGTGTCGGCGTGCGCCTCGCGGTTGTGAATGACGACCGGCAGTTCCAGTGCCCTGGCCAGCTCGAGTTGCCGCCCGAACACGTCCGCCTGCACGTCGCGCGGCGCCTTATCCCAGTAGTAGTCCAATCCGATCTCGCCGACAGCGACAACCTGCGGCGATCTCGCCAGCTCTCGCAGTTCATCCAGCGTCGCATCGGTGAATCTGCCCACTTCGTGCGGATCGACGCCTACCGTGGCCCAGATGTCGTCGTGCTGCTCGGCCAGTTCGATGGCGGCGCGGCTGGCCGGCACGTCGGTTCCGATGGTGACGACGTCGGTGATGCCGGCTTCGCGCATCCGCTGAATCACAGCATCGCGATCCTCATCGAACTGCTCGGCGTGTAGGTGCGCGTGGGTGTCAATCAATGTCACTGAGAATCAGCTATTCCTGCGGAGGCTCGATGCCGGCCAGATCCAAGCCGGCCTGCAAGATATCGTGGACCTTGTCTTCGTCTGTCGTCTCTGTGTAAACGCGGATGAGCGGCTCGGTGCCGGAGAAGCGAATTAAGAGCCAGCCGGCGTCGCCCAGATCGTACTTGAAACCGTCGAGCGCCAGAATATCCCGGACTGGCAGCCCCGCAATGTCGCTGGGGCGGGCGTCTTCGAGACGTTGGCGCACGATGGGTCGATCCTCTGTCGGGAAGCGTACGTCGATGCGGTCGTAGTAGTGGGGTCCCACCATCTCAAACAACGTTTCGACGAGTTCAGACGGGCGCTTATCCATCTGGACCATCAGGTCCAACAGAGCTAAGTTAACCAGAATGCCATCGCGCTCCGGCAGCTCTCGGAAGGCAAAGCCCCCGCTTTCCTCTCCGCCGAGCATGGCGTCGGTCTCCAACATCTTCGGCCCCACATACTTGAATCCGACACCGGTCTCGTGCACGTCGACGCCGAACTGCCGGCCCAGCTTCTCCAACATCTTCGTTGTAGACAAAGTCTTGACGATCGGGCCGCGCCAGCCACGCACCCGCAGAACGTACATGGCGAGCAATCCGAAGACTCTGAGTTGATCGACGAACGCGCCCCCCTCATCTACGAGACCGACTCGGTCCCCGTCTCCGTCGGTGGCGATGCCGGCATCGGCGCCCATATCGACGACCGTATTGCGCAAGACGTCAATATTGGGCGGAATCGGCTCGGGCCGGCTCATTTCGGGGAAAACCGGGTTGCGCTCGCCGTGAATACTGTGCAGCGTTGTCGCCCCGCCGTCCAAGAAACGTTCGAACCAGCCGGCGCCGGCCCCCCACATAGCGTCGTACGCCACATTCAGCCCCGCTTGCTTAATCGGCTCGACGTCGACGTGCTGCTTGACGTAGTCGACGTAGGCCGGCGCGGGTTCGAACGTTTCTTGCAGCCCCTCGTCTTTGGCAGCTTCCAGCGATATGCGCTTGACGCCGGATACGGCATCGGAGAGGCGGCTCTCGATTTTCTCGAGGCCCTCGGGGGCTACGGCCGCGCCACGGTGATCGCGGACCTTGAAGCCGTTGTCGGTTGGCGGGTTATGACTGGCGGTGATGTTGACGGCGCCGGCGGCGCCCTTGTCAAGAATGGAGTAGGAGATGATGGGCGTCGGCGTCGCGCTCTGGGTCAGGAACACGTGGATACCATTGCCGGCCAATACCTCGGCAGCGGCGGCGGCGAAGTTTTCGGAGCCGAACCGCCGGTCATAGCCGATGACGATCCCGCGATTTGCTGTCCCAATGTCCTCGCGAAAATACGCAGCGACGGCCTGCGCAACGCGGCGCACGTTGTCGAACGTGTAATCTTCAGCGATCATGCCGCGCCAGCCGTCGGTTCCGAACATGATGTCGTCAGCCATGTTGCGCCTCCTCACGCATAGATTCGGTGTGGGTCTTCCTCAAGTATCTGCAAATCCGCCTCGACCATACGCTGAATCATTTCTTCGAATGAGACAGTGGGTTCCCAGCCGAGGATTTCGTCGGCCTTCGAGGCGTCACCGACGAGCAGATCGACGTCGGCGGGCCGGATGAATTCGGGATCGACGTGCACGTAATCTTCCCAGTCCAGGCCCACAGTGTCGAAGGCGACTTCGCACAGCCGGCGTACGGAATGCGTCTCACCTGTCGCAATCACGAAGTCTTGCGGCTCGTCCTCCTGCAGCATCAGCCACATGGCGCGCACGTAGTCAGGCGTCCACCCCCAGTCCCGCCGGCTCTCCAGGTTGCCCAGCCCCAGCCGGTCCGCCATGCCGAGCTGGATCTTAGCAACGTTGTACGTCACCTTGCGGGTCACGAACTCCAGCCCCCGACGTTCGCTTTCGTGATTGAACAGTATACCTGAAACAGCAAAGAGGTCGTAGGACTCGCGGTAGTTCACTGTGATCCAGTGCCCGTAGACTTTTGCGACACCATACGGACTGCGCGGGTAGAACGGTGTCTCTTCATTCTGCGGGCACTGGATCACCTTACCGAACATTTCGCTGGAGCTGGCCTGATAGAGCTTCATCTCCGGATCGACCATGCGGACGGCGTCCAGCAGCCGTGTGACGCCCAGCGCCGTCACTTCACCGGTGAACACGGGTTGATTCCACGATGTTGGCACGAAAGATTGAGCTGCTAGGTTGTAGACCTCGTCGGGCTGATGCTTTTGGAGAATGTCGATCAGTGAAATCTGATCCAGTAAGTCGCCTTGAGCCAGTGTGATCCGATTCTGGATATGGCGGATACGATCAAAGTTCACAGTGCTGGACCGCCGCACCATGCCGATGACGTCATAGCCGATTCCCAGCAAGTATTCGGCCAGGTATGATCCATCCTGGCCCGTAACTCCGGTGATGAGCGCTTTCTTAGGCATTCGATGTAACTCCCTCTCTCACATGTTGGCGCCAGAAGTTCAACACATCGAGCAGACTCTCTCGAAACGAGATGTGCGGCGCCCAACCGGTCTGGGTGCGGAACTTAGTGGCGTCGCAAACGACAACGGGCACATCCGAGGGACGCATTCGGGCGGGGTCTTGTTCCACACTCACTTGAGCTACGCTGTGGTCGAGAAGAATGTCCAAGAGTTGGCGGATGGAGTGGGCGTCGCCAGTTCCGATATTGTAGACTTCGCCGGTCTCCCCCCGCTCCAATGCGACATAATAGGCACACACCATATCGCGCACGTCAGTGAAGTCGCGCTCCGCCTCCAAGTTGCCCACCCGGACCACCGGCGGTCGCAGGCCCGCCTCGATCTCAGCGATCTGTTGCGCGAAAGCCGGCGCTACGAACTCAGATCGCTGCCGAGGGCCGATGTGATTGAACGGGCGAACGCGTACAATGAAAAGATCGAAATTCAGGCAATACTGCAGGCCCACCATATCCTGAGTCACTTTGCTCACGGCGTACGGATTGGCCGGTCGCAGCGGTGTATCTTCGGCTAGGGGTAGGTCATCGGATGTGATGTGGCCGTACTCTTCATCTGAGGCGACAACTAACACGCGAGGCGCCAATTCTGCTGCGACGACGGCCTCCAAAAGATTCACTTGACAGCGTACGTTGATTTCGAACGTTTGCCACGGGTCTTGCCATGAGGCCGGCACGGATGGCTGGCCGGCCAGATGGTAGATGCGATCAGGTCGCGCTTCGCGGAGCAGGTTCTGAACTGGCTCGGGATCTCGTAGATCGACACGTCGCAAGTTGAGTTGATCCCGCAGATGGCCGACGTTGTACTCGCTGTGGTAAATCGTCCCCCAGATTTCCCAGTCAGTTTCTGACAGGAGGTATTCGGCCAGGTGGCTACCGGCGAAGCCGGCAATCCCCGTGATCAGCGCTCGCAATACGCCATTCCCCTTCTCCGTTACCCTTGTCCAATCGTCAAGGCAATGATAGTGGAACTCAATACAAAAGGCAAACATTTGATAAAGACGCCCCGCGAATAGAATTCGCGGGGCAAAACTGAAAAGCTCCATCAGAGGCTAGTATAGTTCGCGGTGGATGATAATCCGCCGCGAGCAAATAGGGTCTACTGAGTCTCTAGACTGTTTCTTGCACGTCGTCCTCGCTGATCAGCCCACGCCAATCTCCACCTGAGCGTACTCAGGATCCATCCTATGCAGCTCGTCTCGGACCCGCTGGCGCAAGTTCACCGCCGGCCGCATGCAGTATTCGCGGAACTGTCTCTCCGTCGGGTTCAAGTCAGGGAACAGCAGCTTCAAGAACCCCGTCGCCAGGCGGGCGATGGCCTTGCGGTCCCGCAGATCTTTGCAGTTCGTCAGGTGCAAGCCCTCGGAGACGTACTCCCCATACTCCATCTCCCCTCGCAGGGCGTGGAGCACCTCGGAGAAGAAGTCCCCTTTGAACCCCAGCGAGCGGGAGGGTGTATCGGTAGTTATGCGTTGCATCTCCCAGCCAGCGATCAGACCGTGCACCCGGTCCACAAACGCCGTCTGCTGCATAAAGTTCGAGATCTGCCGGAAGAGCCCATCCTCCTGATGGATCGGGCGCCGGTTTTCATCCAGAGAGATATTGCCCAACATCACGAAACCGGCCTCGGCAGCGCCCGTAGTATTACCACGACTGTAGCGCCCAGATTCCATATAGACCTTGAGCCCCGCCGCCAACTCACCTGCGCTGTCCCCCCGGACGCTCTGGATCTCATCGAGCACGATGACGTCGTAGCGGGTAATGAGGCCCGGCGTATGGGAGGCCAGGTTGTGGAAGAGCACCGCCGGGGTGACCTTCCCCCCGCCTATGACGCGAGCGTAGCGGGAGAGGTTGTCGTAGACGAAGGACTTGCCCGTGCCCTTGGGCGCCAGTTCGACGATATTGGCCCGCGGCTCCGCCAACGGTATCAGGCGGGTGATGAGAAGCATCTTCTGGGCGTGATTCAGGACGTGAGGGTTAAACCCGGTGCTGGAGACCATCAAATCCAGCCATTCCTCAAACGAGAAGTGGCGACGGCAGGCGCGATAATAGCCCACGTCCACGCTCGTGACCTGGAAAGGGCGGAAATCCCGGAGCCAGATCCGCCCTTGGTCGGATGAGCCTTCCGGAGGCACGTACATCAGCTCTCCTAATCCCCAGACACCGCTGGTGACCAACAGCTCGTGCTCCTCGACGATCCCTTCGGCGAGTCGGGCATTGGTGACATCGAGAAGCGGTATGTGAAGCCTACGCTGCCCGGTCTTCAAGTTGACCGCTACTCGATAGTCGTCCAAGAGTTGCACACGGTCCATATTCAGGAGTCGGTTCTTGATCTCTTCTTTCTGCCCTTTTGGGGGGAAGTACTTGTTAATGAAGTCAGCGATCTTCTGTCGACTCGCCTCGGTGAGCTCGCCCCCTTTTGCGTAGTGCGACAGTATCCACTCACCAACGTAGGCCGGTATCGCTCGCGCGCCAAACCCAGCTTTGTGGATCAGGTATTTGTCGATGATGACCTCGCCGTAGTAGTCAAGCGCTTTCTGCTCAAAGGGCTCCATTCAGCTCCTCCAGGTCGAAATCAGTTTCCATCATAGATCGCATCGTGATCGCGAGCACCTCCACCTGCCGCTTTCGCTCGCCCAGGCACTGGTAGGAGATTTGCAGGCGCAGGTCGGTCACGTCTTCGTCACGGCGCCAGATGCGGACCGGTATGTTCAGTTCAATATCCTCGTGCCCTCCCAACGCCTCCAGTTTAGCCGGCTCGTAATCCACGTTTTCGTCGAGCACTTCGATTCGCAGGTCGAGGCAAGGGTACGAGTTGACGTTCACCAACTCCAGATGGATGGTGGCCTTGGCGCCGTACCGGAATTCATCCTCTAGTAAGCGTGCCGTCAGCAGCTTGGGGGCCTCGACCACGGGCTGGAAGACACTCAACGGCACAATCGTCTCCTCCGGCGTTAAGCCGCCGTGGACATAGGACGCTTCATCGGTGTCTTTGAAGCGACTATAGCCCCGCACCACGACGTAGTTGGTGTTCAGACCGAAAACCTTGCGCCGAAACCGGTAACATTCGAAGTCGACGTTATCCGGCAACGCTTCCATATCGTCATCGCTCACCGCGATGTATCTGTGATGCGGATCATCGAGTCGCTCCCTGTAAAACGCCTGATCAACGAGGTTGACTGCTTCGGTCGGAATGCGCGTCGAGCCGTGATCGGAGCAGACGATCACCGTCAGCTCACGCTCGGCCCCGATGCGGCGAGCAAACTCCTCGACGGCTCCCACGAGATCGCCGAGGCGACGGCGGACAGCCTTCGCATGGGAGATGCCGAGCTCTTTCTCGGACTTATGCAATACCTCGTCTATCAGCGTGTGGTTCAGAAAGTAGACGTCGTGTTCGCGATCTTTGATCTCCTTCAACGCCCCTAAATACGGGAGATAGCGCAAACCACGGTCGCCAACGGATGCAGTCCATCCGCGTTGTCGATGCCAGGCGTCGTGAATCGGCCGTTCGTAGCCTGTCTCCTCGAAAGGCTCCGGGCTGCCGGTGAAGAGACACTTCTTGCTTACCTCTGTGCAGGTCGGGAGCATCGCCAGATAGGGGGGCTGCTCAGAGCAGTAGAAGCCCGCGTCCTCAAGAAGCCTCTCAAGGTGATCGAGAAACTTGTAGTTGAAGTTGTCTATGGCGATGAAGAGGGCCGGCCCCTCACTTTCAAGGTATGTCATCTGGTTGTGCAATGTGCGATAGACAACCTGCTGGAAGTTCGCACGCAGCTCTGGGTAGTGATCGTAAAGCCAATCGGCGTAAGCCGCCGCATATCGCTCGATCTTCTCGTCGCGCCCCTCCGTCTCCTCAAGCCAGAACCGGTAGGGCAGGTACTCGTCGACCGCCCATTGCAACCATTGGGATACATCCCAGTCCTCTTTTGGGTCTGGGGCCTCGGGATGTTCCGGAGGAACGTAGAGTGCCAGATTCTCTATCTGGTCCACGATATGGGCCCTGATGGCCGCGAATCGCTCGCGCACCCGGTTCACCAGCGGGCGTTCGATGGCTATCTCGCGCTCGGTGACCAGTTCATATAACGTCTCGAACTCGGCCTTCAGTTCACCGCTCACTTGCTCCAACAAGGTCTCTACCAGGGCCACGGACGCTTCCTGTTGGCGCGCCTGGTTCAGGTACACGGTAATCTGATCCACTGCCGGCCGCAAGTCAGCATTGGACAAGCGTAAACCGGCCAAATTGAGGTCCAGAGGACGAAGATGGGCGAAGTCCGCTCCCATAACGCGCTGTCCCACCTTTGATGGGTAGCCGCGCAGCACCTTGAACTGAGCCAGCACGCTCTGCAGTTGATCGGCATCGTCCTGCAGGAGGCGCACCAACAGACGTTCTCCGTCGCTCTTGGCGGCCTCCATCCAGTGACCCATCCGGCGGCGGTAGACCTGCCGCAGCAGCCTCGGCTCACGCCCGGTGTCCCAGGGCCGCTGCTCGTCAAGATCCTCCAACAGCTCGACCAGCCAGGTCATCGGAAGCCGGCTGTGCGTCAAATGCGAGCTGTAGAAGCGGCGCAGCACCACGTCGTCGAACCCCTCCCCTGGCCGTGCCGATACTGCCTCGTCTAACAATCCTGCCCGGCGAATGGCCCTGTCGCTGACCCAGGCCGGCACCTCGACATTCCACTGTTCCGCCAATCGTGACCGCGGGGTTACGTCGACGAACTCGAAGCATCTCTCCCCTCGCTGCTCGGCCATCCTCTTGAGCCAGGCTTCGCAGACCCTGGCCTCACGCTCGATGGAGACGGTCAACGGTTCATCCTGGCGCAGAGCCTCGACGATTGCACGATAGGCGGGTACGTAATCCGCGATCTCGGTGATGCGCCGTTCTGCTTCCTCTTCACCTAAGAGGTCGCTGTAGTTGCAGTAGATGGTAATCTGGGCCACGTTAGCCTTCATCATAAGTCTCCCAGCACTTTCTCTACGACGGTCTGGACATCTTCCTTCGTGAGCTCCGAGAATTTCACAGCGTTCTCGACCAAGCTCCTTAGCGCTACTTCCAGCGAGCGCCGATCACTGGGCAAGACGAATGTCGAACGAGTCTCGCGGAGACCGAGTTGGCCGCCCGTCGGTTCGATGACGTGCTTGCGATCTTCGTCGATGAGCTCGATGGTCACCACACGACCATACTTCCCGCTCTGCGCCTCGCTGACCAGCTTGAGCTGCGTATTGCCCTGGTCGACCGTGTGCTCAAAGTGATCGGTCACTCGCCTCCGTTGGCTTTCGGAGCGGCGCGGGTCGTCTCCTGTGGTAGTGAAGTAGGCACAGGCGCTATCCGCGTCCGGCTCTATGGTCACCGTCAAGGGACCGCGGTAGTTGACCGTCTTCTGGAACTCGGACCCGCTCTCCTTGACAATCTCAACATCAGCGAACTCGTACGTCGGCGCTTCGACCGGGACACGCTGCTCGGCGATCAAAGCCAGACCACCATCGAGTTTGCTCACGTAGTCGTCGGTCCGATCGGCGGTCCAATCCTCGACCTTGTTTAACCCAAAGCCAGGATCGGCCGGCAGAGCTTCGAGCAGAGTCTCTCGCAGATCGGAGATCTGACCCAGGTGGCGGAGGATCGCCTTCGACTCGCCGGAGTGCCAGCCGGCGATCTGGTCTCGTTGGTTGTCGTCCAGATCCTTGTACCAGCTTTCGATCGCTCGCTGATAGTCGCTCAGCACGGGCACCTCGGCCTCAACCTCGAACGGCTCCACGGACATCAAAGCCTCGATCAAGTCATTCTTGAACTGCTCGGGGCGAGACGCGATACGCTCTTTATCGGCCTCTAAGCCAGCCAGGATCGCTCGTCGGCTTTGGGCTGTGACGGCATCGTCGTGATCGTACCCGTAAGGGGTCTGCAACTTACCCGTCAAGAAGAGATGGGGCGTCTCCGTCTCCAGCCTACGGCATAAACCGATCAACTGCCTGGTGCTTTGGGCGTCGTCTTCGTCATAAATGGCAGCCGTTTGTGCCAGAGGTGATAGATCGTCCCACCAGTTTTCCAGGGCTGCAAAAGCATCATTTACCATCACCGGGGTGCTTCCTTCCGCTTCCTCCTCCTCTGGTGAGAACAGGCGGTAGATGCCTTCGATCAGGGCGCGCTCCTGTGATGTGATCTGGCGGCGCTCGAAAACGGCGTTGGGGTGTTCGCCGTCCACCAGATCGTAGATCAACGAGGGTGAACGTGCCCCAACAGCTCCCACCGCAGTCGGGTCACGTTTGAGGCTCAGCGTATCGCCGAAGCGGCGGACGACGAAGGCCAGGAAGAGGGAGAGCGCTACCGGCCCTTGTCCGTAAGGCGGTCCCGCATAATGCGCGATCAGGTCTTGAATGCGAACCGTCTCACTGGCCTCCAGGCTCTCGACCTCGTCTACCATATCGGCCAGAGCGGGAAGCTCCCGCCGATACTTGTCGCTGTCGCGCTCGACACGGTAGAAGCGCTTCGTGCCGTGCGGGACGCCCTGCTGGTGAAGGGCATCCACGTCAGCCAGACACCGTTTGAGATAACGAATCTCCCCCCTGTTGTCGCCGTAACTGGTGTCGATCTTCACGTCGCGGCCGAGGTCCAGCAGCTCCCGGACGGCGTCGTGGAGCTGGGTGTTGGACGTCCCCGTCCTCTTGGCGTGGGTCTTGTTGAAATCGATACCGTGTTTGACCCGATTACGCTGCGCGTAGAGATCGTCCATCAGACGGTCGGCCGGCTCGTGGGCTGCATCCGGTTGAGAGACCACCACCTTGCCTCTCTCGCCAAACCAGATCAAGTTCTGGCCGGCAAAGTATTGGTTTCGCAATTCGAGGAACCGCCCCCGGGCGCCCTCCTCCTCGTTGCCGTAGAGGCCGCTCAGCCGGGCCTGCTCAGGGATGGAGATGTCCTGCATCTCCGGGCGATTGCGGATGTCCTTCAGTGCCTCCAGGGTGAGCAGGGCGTCCCGGATGGGGATCGGCTCCTGCGGCGCCCCGACCAAGATGCGCGCGTGCTGGTTCTCCCCCACCCGCTTGCGCGACGCCTCTATCTCCTCCATCGTCTCGCAGAGGACATAGAGCGCGATGCCCTCGTAACGGTCCTTCCAACCCTCTTGCTCGACGACTTCCCTATGGAGAGCTTCAAATGTCTCCTCGCTCAAGTCTTTGGGGCGGATGAAGCGGCGACGCAGACGTTTGTCCTCGTAGTAGACTTCGTTGTGGGCTTTGGCCTCCAACCAATGCTGACCGTACCCCAACCGATGCGCGGCGATGACGGCCTCCGCCAAGTTCTCCGGCTGATTGTTCGGATCGGCCTTGTAGTCCTCGATCAGTGCCTGAAAGTCCCGCACGTCCCCTTGTCGGAACTCGTAGAAGTCACCCTCATCCTGGAACAGGACCTTCTCCTCGACCAGCCGATCCAGCCGATCGCACAGCCTCTCCTCCTGCGCTCCCCGCAAGTGGAGGCCGAAGGCCAGGTTGTCGAAAGAGCAGAGGACGCCGGCGATTTTGTAGATCAGTATTGCCTTAAGAGCGCGGTCGACGAGTGAGTCGAGTTCCACGTCCAGCTTCAGGCCGGGGCTCTTGCGGGCCTGTCGATAAGAAGCGTGATAGTCGCGCATCATGCCCCGCACCGCGTCACGGGGTTCCGGGTTATCGGCGCGGAGCTGATCCTGGAAGTAGGTGAAGAGCCGATCCACGGTGTAGAAATTGAGCCGTCCATCGGTCTCGACCTCCGTGGCGGCGATGAAGTCCCGATAGCAGCCCGCCTGGTCTTCGCGGGTGAAGAACGTAAACAGGGAGCGGGCGTTAGAGCCCACCTCGGTGGAGAGCTTGACCAGGCAGTGGGTGGCCGTCGGGTGCATCGGGTAGAGATCCTCCACAATGCGTTCCCTGAAATCGGCGCCGCTGCGCCAGGGGAAGATGTCGGCCCGCCGGCTCCCGTGCACCAGCCGGATGAAGGTCTGGCCGCGCGGCGCAATCCGCTCGCGCCAGAGAGCGCTCTCCTGATCGGGGGTCACGATAGCGGCGATGATGTCCTCGATGCCCTGGGAGACCNNTTGGATCTCTTG